>NZ_RAPO01000006.1 GCF_003610195.1 Halopiger aswanensis
AAAGCGTATAAGGGCGACGGATGAGATTCCTGCCTCCGTGCCGGGTGTCGGCCGGAGGGGACGCGGCGGCGTGCGCCACGTCGTTCGCATTAGTATCGAAGACCGGGTTGATACATAAGGCCGTCGTCTCGAGGACGGTCTGTTCTACGTTGGGCAGTCACGTGGTTCGGTCACTGAGCGGGGTACCAGAGGAATCGGAGTAGGGACGGTAAGAAACGATGTCGGTCGGCTCGAGCGGATGGTACGAACCCGGGTTGACTACGAGCAGCTGGTAGCAGAGCACTTCGTCACGAATACCAGAGCCAGCAGTTGGTGGCGAAGAGCCGATGTTCGAGAGAATGTGTGGTAAGTGATAATTACTCGAGTCTCCTTCGAGAAAGGGACGACTGTCTCCTACCCGTCGGAAAACGTAGGAACACTAAAACCGAGTGTGACGCCGTGAGAAGCGCCAGGACTGGGATTTGAACCCAGAATCCCGAAAGGGAACACGCTTTCCAGGCGTGCGCCTTACCGTTCGGCCATCCTGGCTCACCTCATCCTAACCACGTCCGTCGTTTAACTCTTACTTTTACCGTCGCCGCGGTCGTGCGATTCGGTATCGCGGGTCGACCCGTTCGCCGTCCGACGTGCGACTCGAGGCTCGAGGACGTACGTTCCGACCGTCGTGCCGATGCCGACGACGGCAGCGACAGCGACACCCTGCACGATCGTCACGAGCGGGGAGGCGACCAGGGCGTAGCCCTGGACGAGGACCAGAAACGCCAGCGCACCGACCGCGCCCCAGAGGAGTGCAGACGTCGTCCGCGGGTCCAGTCCGAGCATCGCCGCGATCGGCGCAGCCATCTCACTCGAGGGAGGCGACGGCTTCGATCTCGACGCCGACGCCCTTGGGGAGGGCGGCGACCTCGACGGCGCTGCGAGCCGGCGGTTCGTCGTCGAAGTAGTCGGCGTAGGCGTCGTTCATTTCGTCGAAGTCGTCGATATCGTCGAGGTAGACGGTCACCTTGAGGATGTCTTCGGAACTCGCGTCCGCCTCGTCGAGGATGGCGTCGAGGTTGTAGAGGGCCTGTTCGGTCTGGGCCGCGATCGGTTCGTCGTCCAGCAGTTCGCCGTCGGCGGTCAGGGGGATCTGTCCGGCGGTAAAGAGCAGCGAGCCGTTGCTGGTCGCCTGGCTGTACGCGCCGACCGCAGCGGGTGCGTCGTCGGTTTCGACGATCCGTTTCATGTCCCGTCCATCGACCCGAACCGGCTTAAAAGGGGCGAAGCGTTACGCGAGGACGTCGACCTCGTAGCCGGCCTCCCGGAGATCCGAGAGGAAGGCGTCGACGTGGTCGGGGCCGCGCATCTCGAGTTCGATCTCGACCTCGGTGTCGCTCATCTCGACCTCCCTCGAGGTCCGATCGTGGTGGATGGCGTAGATGTTGGCGCGGTGGGCGGTGAAGATCTCGAGCAGTCGCTCGAGCGCGCCGGGCTGGTCGGTGAGGACGGTCCGGATCTTCAGGTAGCGGCCGGTTTCGACGAGGCCGCGGACGATCACGTTCGTGAGCGTGTTGAGGTCGATGTTGCCGCCGGAGAGGACGGGGACGATCGTCTCGTCGTCGACGTAGTCGAACTTCTCGAAGAGGACGGCAGCCAGCGGCACCGCGCCGGCGCCCTCGACCAGCGTCTTCGACCGCTCGAGCAGGTAGGTGATCGTGACGGCGATCTCGGGGTCGGAGACGGTGACGATCTCGTCGACGTACTCCTGGATGTGTTCGAAGGGGCGGTCGCCGATGCTGCGGGTCGCGATCCCGTCGGCGATCGTATCGACGCCCTCGAGCGAGACCCGCTCGCCCTTTCGGAGAGAGGCCGCGGCGCTCGAGGCGCCCTCGGCTTGCACACCGATCACGCGTGCGTCAGGTTTCTCGCCCTTGACTGCGGCCGCGATTCCGCTGATGAGTCCACCCCCGCCGATCGGGACGACGACGGTTTCGACCTCGGGGCAGTCCTCGACGACCTCGAGGCCGATGGTTCCCTGGCCGGCCATGACCAGTTCGTCGTCGAAGGCGTGGACGTAGGTGCGGCCCTCCTCGCGTTCGATCTCGTGGGCGTGCTCGGCGGCCTCGGCGTAGTCAGCGCCGTGGAGGACGACCTCGGCCCCGTAGCTTTCCGTCGCCTTGACCTTCGAGATGGGCGCGTGCTCGGGCATGACGATCTTTGAATCAACGCCCACGCGCGTGGCCGCGAGCGCGACGCCTTGGGCGTGGTTCCCCGCGCTCGCGGTGACGACGCCCGCCTCTTTCTGCGCCTCGGAGAGCGTCGCGATCCGGTTCGTCGCGCCGCGGATCTTGAACGCCCCCGTCCGCTGGAACGTCTCGAGTTTCAGGTGCACGTCGGCGCCGGTCATCGAGGAGTACGTGTGCGAGTACTCGAGCGGTGTGTGTCGAGACGTCTCGCGAACGCGGTCGCGCGCCTCGAGAATGTCGGAGCGGTCGAGCATACCCCCGACTACGGGGCGCGTCCCGTAAGGATGTCGGACGAATTACGAACATTCCACTCGACGAGCGAGGCGCTCGGTGGCGTCGAAAACTGTCGGGGAAAGGAAACCGGTCGATCCGGTGTGGCTATCGCCGTCCCCCAACAGGGAACAGGGATGTGCCGCCGGAGGCGACACGACAGGGAATACACGGCGTGTGACGTGCGAGTGTAGACGGGAACGCAGACCACATAAAACCCATCCCTCCGAAGTGAAAGTGAAATCGCAAGCAGGCGGCGGGGTGATCGGTCCGTCAGACGGTCGGCAGACGGGTGTCATCCGGTCCGATGGACGGTCACACCGTGGCGAGTCAGGAAGGTTCGAACGCGGTCCGCGAACGAGTCGCCGGCCGGCCAGTCGACCGGTTCGTCGACCGCCAGCCGGACGGGGTTACCGACGTACACTGCGGCGCTGTCGTCGCTGCCGTCGCTCCCGCTGCAACCGTCGATCGGCACGGAAACCCGAACGTAGAGGCCGCGATCGACGCCCTCGTAGCGGTCCAGCCGCTCGAGTCCCGCTTCGTCTACCGAAAGCAACCGGCCGTCGACGGTGCCGCCGGGAGCGAGGGTCGGATACGCGCCGTCGACGCGATGGAGTCCCTCGAGCGTCGCGTCGCCGTCGAACGCGTACTCGCTCCCCGGCAGATCGCCCAGCGCGGCGTCTACTCGGTCGGGATCGGTCAGCGTCCCGTAGACGAACACGCGCACGGGTATGAAATAGCGCAGCGTGACACTTCGCTGTTCTGCCCTCGGGCGGACGCGTGCGGTCGGACCACTGCCGGCCCGCGGTTCCGGCCCGTCGTTTGACCCGCCATACTGGTTGCGCGGATTACACAAAGCATTTATATATTTATTCGAGAGTGGCGTCCATGAATCGCGAGTCTGCCCTGGGGGTCGCCGCGGTCGTCGTCGCGGTTGCCGCCGTCGCGACGCTTGCTCTCTCCGGTGCGATCGCGGCTCCCGAGACCGAAACGGGAGCGGCGGTCGACCGCGGTCACGCGTCGCTCCAGGAGGTAACGATCGCCGCCGACGAAGTGTCGGGCGAGACGGCCACCCTCGAGGTCGACACCTTCCTCGAGCACCGCGGCGACCCCGTCGAGAACGTGACAGTGGTCCACCGCGTGACCGATACCGATACCGGCCTCGTGACGACAACGGCCGAACGACCGGTCGGTCGACTCGCCGGGGCGAACGAGACCACCGTCCCGGCGACGATCGACGTTCCGCGGGCGGGGCAACACCGCATCGAGACGTTCGTCTTCGTCGACGGGACCCGACGGGAGTCGACGACCCACCGCGTCTCCGGCCTCGAGTCGCTGACGCCAGCCTACGCCGACACCGGCCTCGAGTTTCACCGGTTCGGCGGGGACGGGTCACTCGCGGGCGTCCCCGCGATCGAGTACTCGGTCAAATCCACGAACGACGAAACGGCGACGCTCGAGGTGACGAGCTACCTGACGAACGCGGGCGACGAGGCGACCGACTCGCTCGAGGTCGAACTGAAGGCCCGGCAAGCGGGCTCGAACATCGTCGCCGACGCGGAGACCGTCTCCGTCTCGAACGTCGACCCCGGCGAGACCGCGACGCCGACCGCCGAACTCGAGGTGCCCGACGAGTACCGGTACAACCTCGACGCGATCCTGTGGCTCGACGGCACGATCGTCGCCACGGATCGCGCGGGAGCCGACCTCCGGCCGAATTCGACGGCCGGGGACAGCCCTGACGGCAACCTCGAGACGAGTGACTTCGACGAGGAGCCGACGATCGAAGAGGCCGACGACAGCAGTAGCAGCGACGGAATGTCCGGAGCCGACGATACCGGAGGAATGGACAGCGATGGCGCGGAGGATAGCGCTGACGGGACCCCGGGCTTCGGTCCCCTGGCCGCAGCAATCGCACTGGGCACAACGTTCGCGCTCGTCGTCGCACGGAAGCGCGACCACAACTGAAACCGATGACCGAGACAGCATCCACATCGACCGAGACGCCAGCCGAATCGAACGCCGAACGAGATGTGATCCGCGGCGACGCCGACTCGAGCGACGAGACCGAGCCGGCGTCCGCTCCGCAGTCGAACCGCCTCGAGCGCGAGACCATCCTGCGGTATCTCACCTGGACCGCGCTCGGGGTCTGTTCGCTGCTCGCGATCTACGCGCTGTTGCAGTTTTACGGCAGCGTCACCGAGACGATCGACCTCTGGGTGAAACCGCGCCACCAGCCGCTGATACACGCTGCGTTCAACCTCGTCGTCCTGCTCGGGTCGCTGATCGGGATTTCGCTGCTCGTTCGCGAACTCGACTGAAACGACCGTCGAAAGAAGCTGAATCGAACTGCGGTGTGTCGCTGCTGTCGGCTGTTTCGTGCGGCCGCGTCGTTACCGTTCCTCGAGGGGCACGAACTCCTGGCTTTCGGGCCCGGTGTACCGTGCGCGCGGGCGGATGAGACGATTATCCTCCTGGTACTCGAGGACGTGGGCGATCCAGCCGCCGGCGCGGCTCATCGCGAAGATGGGCGTGTACATGTCGATCGGGATGCCCAGCTGGTAGTAGACCGAGCCGGAGTAGAAGTCGACGTTCGGGGCGATTCCCTTGGCGACGAGGCCCTTCTCCTCGGTGAGGTACTCCTCGATGGTCGTGGTGATGTCGTACCACTTCGAGTCGCCCTCGGCGGCGAGTTCCTTGCTGCGCTCCTGGAGGATCTTCGCGCGGGGGTCCTTGACGTTGTAGACGCGGTGGCCGAACCCGGGAATGCGCCGGCCCTCGTCGGTGGCCTCCTCGACCCACTCGAGGGGGTCCTTGTTGCTCTCGTCGATCTCCATCAGGACCTCCATGACGTCCTGGTTCGCGCCGCCGTGAAGCGGCCCCGAGAGGGCGCTGACGCCGCCGGTCACGGCGCTGTAGATGTCGGCCATCGTCGAGCCGATGACCATCGACGTAAACGTCGAGGCGTTGAGCCCGTGGTCCGCGTGCAGAATCAGCGCTTGGTCGAAGGTTTCGGCGGCGACGTCGTCCGGCCGCTCGCCGGTCAGCATGTAGAGGAAGTTCGCGGCCAGCCCCAGGTCGGGATCGGGGTCGATCGGCTCCTCGCCGAGCCGGTAGCGCTCGAAGGCCGCCAGCGCGGTCGGGATCTTGGCGGTGATGCGCCGGCCCTTGCGCAGTGACGCCTCGAGGTCGTCGGGCTCGGCGTCGGATTCGGGCTCGGAGGCGGAGAACATCGAGACCGCGGTCCGGAGCGCGGCCATCGGCCGCTCGTCGGCGTCGGCGAGTCGCTCCATCGTCGCGAGCACGTCGTCGCTGACCTCCCGCTCCTCGTTGAGCGCCGCGGTGAACGACTCGAGTTCGTCTTCCGCGGGGAGGTGACCGTGCCAGAGGAGGTAGAGGACTTCCTCGTAGCTCGCGCCGCGAGCGAGGTCTTCGATCGTATAGCCGCGATAGATCAGTCGACCCTCGTCGCCGTCGATCGAGCTGAGTTCCGACTCTGCGACCAGAACACCTTCCAGCCCTTTCTTGAGGTCGTCAACCATACACGCAATTTCGCACCCCGATGGAAAAGTATTGTCGTTTGTTCGCTCGTGACGGCCGAACGCGTCCGATGTGCCGTTTCAACTCCCGGACGCGGAGTGCTGCGAGGAGTAACCGGACCTGACGGTAGACATTTGTATAAATATCGGTCGAGAAAACGGTCTGTAGTGGTTATTTGTCAATGATCTCGTCCATCAGTTTCGTCTGGGCGGCGGCCAGGTGCTCGGTGAACGTCGAGCGCGCGACGCCCAGTTCCTCGGCGACGTCGGTCGCGTTCGCGCCCTTGGGATACTCGAAGTAGCCCATCTCGTGGGCCGTCTCGAGAATCTCCTGCTGGCGCGCGGTCAGCACCTCCCGATCGACGATCACCGGGTCGGTCGAACTGTCCTCGTGATCCTGCGTGAGGTCCTCGACGAGGACGCCGTCGAACCGCTCCCGGAGTTCGTCGACGATCGCGGCGATCTCCTCGAGTTCGAAGGTTCGGAACGAGAGCAGCAGGGAGCCGTCCTGCGCCCGGACCGACGAGATCGGCGTCCCCGTTCCCTCGACGATCTCGCAGGCGCAGTCGTTCGTACTCTCCCGTTCGAATCGGTACACCGCCTCGCGGTCGTTCGACTGGACCGGTTCCAGGTCGACGTTCGCCGTCAGTCCGGCGTCGTCATCGTCCGCCTCGGCGGCGACGTCGGCCGGGACGCCGAACTCCTCGACGACCGTCTCACCCGTCGCTCCCGTCCCGCGAGTGCGGGTGACCGAATCGATCGCCTCACCGACGTCGGACGACACGGTGGCGACCGGGCAGTCCTGCGGGTCGTGGACCACGACGGTTGCGCGAAAGCCCGTCATAGCTTCTAGTACGGGACGTTCCGGTCATAACGGGCACCGGGAATTCCCGCGCCGTGAAAATTCTCGGGCCGCCGGCTAACACCACTCCTCGTACTGGTGGACCCGCGCCGGGTTCAGCGGCTGTGGCTCGCGGTCGGTGCCGTCGTAGACCTCGCGGTGATGCTCGTACGCGATCCCGATCTCGCCCTCGGGGTCGAACCCGCGGGGTAGGATCGACTTCGCGCGCCGCTCGTTCCAGGCCGCGATCTTCTCGAGCGCTTCGGGCCGGTCGATTTCGGTCGTCTCGAGCCCGCCGGCGGCCGCCGTCCAGGCCTCGCGACCGGTCTCGGTGCGGACGACGACCGTCGAGTAGCCCTCGTCGCTGCCGACGTTGCCGGCGCTGATGTCGGCCGCGCCGCCGACGAAGTCCGCACACTCGTCGCAGCCCCGAAGCCCGGCGGCGTCGAACTCGGAGACGTCGGTCTCGAGCAGGGACTCGCCACCGTCGTCGTAGGCGTAGAGGGTCCCCGCTCGGATGTCGAGCTTCTCGACCGCCTCGGGGTCGACGTCGTACGATTCGATCTGCGAGAGGAGCCGCTCGTGCTCGAAAGTGCGGGTACACATCAGCGCGACCGTCAGCGCGATCGGATCGGCCGGTTCGTGGCCGTAGCGATCGAGGGCGGCCGCACCCTGGATCACGCAGGGCGTGCCGACGAGCGCGAGGTCCGGGTCGTCCCCCAGATCCGCATCGGCGAGCAGGTCGTCGATCTGCCCCAGTCCCATCGTCTGCGTGTAGCTGCTGCCGCCGGCCTCGAGCAGGTCCTCGCGGGAGGTCGCGAGGAACGCCTCGCCCCGCAGCGGCTCCTCGTCGCTCTCCCTGGCGACGACCGCACCGTCGATCTTCCCGGCCTCGAGCAGTTCCGCCAGCAGTGCAGTCACGGCGCCGCCGTCCTGGCCGGCCTCTGCGGCTTCGTCAGCCGCTTGCGCGGCGTACGTTTCGGGTTCCGCGAGGGATCGCTCGTCCTCGAGCAACTCGAGGGCGCGCTCGTAGCGGAGCCCGCTGCGGGGACAGAAGTCCCAGCAGCGCGAGCAGCCGGTACACATCTTGACCAGCGTGGGCCGCTTCTCCTCGGCGTCGATGCCGATGGAGTCGGACGGACAGGCCGCGACGCAGGAGGCACACTGGATGCAGCGGTCGGCCTCGATGACGGCTTCGTCCAGATCGCGGAACCAAATCTTGCCCGGCGCTTCCGCAACGTCGGGATTCTGCTCTCGCGGGTCGTTGCCGACGCCCTTCGGCTCCGTCGCCGCCTTCGGGTCGGGGACGCCCGGCTGATTCGCTTCCGACATCTTAGCTCACCTCCGTCCCGATCGCCGGCGGATCGCGAGCCGGCTGCTCGGTGATGAGTTCGCGCAGGTCCGCGTTTGCAGTGCGGCGCGTCCACTCGGCGAACGACTCGTCGGGCTCGCGGTCGTCCTCGTAGGCCCGTACCGTCGCCTCGATGACGCTCGGCACGTCCTCGATCGGAATCTTGCCGACGAGCCAGTCGATGAACTCGTCGTTGCCCAGATCGCCGCCCAGGCCCACGTCGGCTGCGCGACCGGACTCGAAGTCGTCGCGGTAGACCTCGCCGCGCAGGCCGAAGTCGCCGAGTTGGGGCTGCGCACAGGAGGCCGCACAGCCGGACATGTGGACGCGGATGGCGTCGTGGTCGTCGGCGATGCCGACGTCCTCGGCCCACTCGTCGAGTTGCCGGGCCCACCTGATCGCCCGATTCTTCGTCTCGATGATCCCGTAGTTGCAGAACTCCCGGCCCGTGCAGGTGACGATCCCGCGGGTGAACGGCCCCGGATCGGGGCTGTACCGCTCGAGCAGCGGGTGCTCGAGGAAGTGCTCGAGGTCGCCGTCCTCGAGGTGGGGCACGAGGACGTTCTGGTTGGGCGTCAGGCGCAGTTCGCCGTCGCCCAGTTCGTCGGCGAGGGCCGCGAGTTGGGCGAGCTCGTCGCCGCCCATCCGCCCCGTCGGGACGTTCAGGCCGACGTAGGAGCGGCCGTCAGCTTGTTCGTGGACGCCGACGTGATCGCCGCGGTAGTCGGTGGTCAGCCGTTCGGCGCCCGCGGCGGACTCGAGTTCGAAGTCGGCGTAGGTTGCGAGCTCCTCACGGAACGTCTCGGGGCCGAGTTCCTCGACGAGGAATCGCAGCCGGTTGACGGCCGTGTCGAGGTAGCTGCCGTGGTCCATGAACAGGTCGGCCATCGCGGCGACGAGGTCGTCGACGTCGTCGGGGTCGACGAACAGGTCGATGTCGCTGGCGATGCGCGGCCCGTCGGAGAGGCCGCCGCCGACCTGCGCGACGAACCCCTCGCGACCGTCCTTTCGGGCGGGCGTCAGCCCGAGGTCCTGGATCTGCGCGCGGGCGCAGTTCTCGTGACAGCCCGTGACGCTGACCTTGAACTTCCGCGGCAGGTTCGCGTAGTGGTGGTCGCCGAGGAATCGCTGGCTGACTCGCTCGACGACGGGTTGAACGTCGACGCTCTCGTGCGGATCGATCCCCGAGGCGGGACAGCCGACGACGTTGCGCACCGAGTTGCCGCAGGCCTGCATCGTCTCGAGGCCGACCTCGTCGTAGCGGTCCCAGATCTCGGCGACGTCCTGGATCTCGACCCAGTGCATCTGGACGTCCTGCCGCGTGGTCACGTCGAGGAAGCCGTCGCCGAAGACGGGGTTCTGGTCGGCGCCGCCGTACTCGTCGGGGGCGCGGGCGAACTCGTCGGCGACTTCGCCGATCGTCCGGGCCTGTTCAGCGGTCAGCCGGCCGCCCGGCGCCCGCGTCCGGAGCATGAAGTAGCCGCGCTGCTTCTGGTGGTAGAGCCCGATGAGCTTCAGGCGATTGAGGGCGTCCTCGCCTAACTCCTCGACCAGCGCCTCGAAGCCGCCGTTGTTCGAGTAGGCCCGGACCTGCTCTTTGAGTTCGACGGGGTCCCACTCGGGCGCCTCCGCGCGGACCCAGTCGGTCAGGCTGCCCTCGTAGAATTCGACGTTCTCGTACCCGAGATCCCGAAGGACGACGTACGTGTGGCTGAGCCGCCGCGCGGTGTTACAGTAGAGGACGATCCGCTCGTCTCGCGTAATGCCGCGGTCGGCGAGCAGGGTCTCGAGTTCGGCCTCGGATTTCAGCCGTCCCGACCCCTCGAGCAGATCCTCCCACCCCAGTTGGACCGCGCCGGGGATGTGGGACTGATCGTACTCGGCGACCGTCCGGGTGTCGACGACGACCGCGTCGCCGTCGACGGCCGCCTCGACGCCCTCGCGGTCGATCAACGGCGCGTCGCCGGCCAGTTCGGCCTCGTAGTCGGTCGATTCGAGGGCGGGTTCCGCGTCGGCCAGGTCCCCGCCCGCCTCGAGCCAGGCCTCGAGTCCGCCGTCGAGCAGATAGAGCGGACCGTCGTGGCCGTAGACGACCGCCGTAAGCATGAACCGGGCCGCGTTGACGCCGTTCGACCCGTCGACGGCGACGATGGCGTCGTCTTCGGCGATCCCGGCCTCGCGCATGAGCGCGGCGAAGTCCGCAGCCGCGGGGAGTTTCCCGGCGGCGACGCTGCTCGGATCGCGGAACGCGTCGGCCGGCACGTTCACGGCGCCCGGAACGTGGCCCAACTCCGCGTAGTCGCGGGCCTCCCGGACGTCGACGACGACCACCGAGTCGTCCGCGTGGTGCGTCTCGAGCCAGTCGGGGGAGACGACCGTCGGGTCGTCGCTCACGGTCGCTCACCCGTTTTCGGTCGCTCGATTCGTGTCGGTCGGCGTTGCGGCCGCCGCGGGGTCGAGGCGCGGCCCGACGATACTGCGGGCGTGGCCCCCGTTCGGCGGCGTGTCCGTCGCGTAGTCATCC
Source organism: Halopiger aswanensis (assembly GCF_003610195.1). NCBI lineage: Archaea > Methanobacteriati > Methanobacteriota > Halobacteria > Halobacteriales > Natrialbaceae > Halopiger > Halopiger aswanensis. The sequence continues at coordinate 10,751 of NZ_RAPO01000006.1, forward strand.
GTACCCCCGGATTGGCAGTCTTCCCCCTTTCACCTGCGCGTACGGGTAAGTCGTACCGTGGCTCCGGGACGACGGCAGCGAGACGACGCCACTTCTGACAGAACCCTTACCCGTTATGCGAACCGCCTTTATGGAGCGCTCGAGACGCGATGACCGGTACGGCCGACGTCCAAGCGGTTTGGCAGTTGACGCTCTCGTCACCGCATCCGGCAACATTTGCTTCAGCGGTTGTTTTTATTCTGTCAGCTCTGTCGATCAGTAGTTCTCGAGCGGAAACGGAGCGACAGCTACAAGCTGCCATATCCTGACACTTTAGATACAAGACTGATCGCGATGTCCTCGAGCACAGCCGTCGATCCCGGCGTCGAATACCAGGCAGCCGTCGGCGCGTACGTCGGCGCGCTGCTGACCGGCGTCCTCGGGATCGCGCTGGTCGTCGGCGACGTCTCGGGCGGGACGCTCCTCTCCCTGCTGCCGAGCGTCTTCACCGCCGGGCTTCTGATCGGCGCGATCGTCGCGTGGTCGCACCCGGAGACGGCGGTCCGGCTGGGGTCGCTGCGGTGGCCGATCACGCTGTGCTGTCTGCCCGCGATCGCGTTGGGAGCCGCGGTCTGGCTGCTTTCACGAGCCGAAATCGTCGGCACGGACTGGCGGTTGCTCCCGGCCGCCCTCGCGGCGATCGGTGCCGCGCTCGCCGGCTGGATTCTCGGCGCGAGCGCTCGCGACAGCTACGTGGAGTCGCTCGTCGACGAGCCCGTCGCGAGCTGGACGCGGGAGCCGAGCGGCCCGGAGTACGCGATGCTCGGCTGGGGGCTCGCCTGTTTCGTCGCCAGCACGGCGTCCTACCTCGTACTCGGTAAACTCTCCGTGATGCTCGTCATCGCCGGGTGCATCCTTCTCGTGCAGGGGCTTCCGATCGAGTTCGGAGACGGCGACACCGTTCGCGTTCCGATCAGTATCATCCCCTTCGCCTACGAAACCGAGACGCCCGACTTTTCGCGCGGCGAATTCCGCGTCGCCGACGCGGGGCTGGTCGTCGCTCCCTCGATGCAACCCGCGTACAAGAGCCGCATTCCCTGGGATCGCATCGGAGACGTTCGGCTGACCGACGACGAACTCGTCCTCGAGCGGCGGCGCCGGTGGAAACCGGCGATCCGCTGCGATCGGTCGGTAATCGACGACCCGGCGGCGCTCGAAGCGACCCTTCAGCGGTACGTCCACGGGGCTGGGGACCGCGTGGACTCGACGGACTCGGTGGACTCGAGTCGGGAATCTGACGAGGAGTCGAAACCGGGAGCGAAAAGAGAACGAAATCGAACCGGCCGGTGATCGGGCGCAGGCCGGTCAGTTCAGGCCGACTGCCCGAGCTTTTCCCGGCTGACGCGGACCCCGGTCGGCGTGATGATCATCTGATCGTCGCCCTTCCGGACGATGTCGCCGTCGACCTCGCGGGCGACCTGCCGGAGTTCGTCGATGATGTGCTCGACGGTGCTATCTTCGGTACGCAGGCGGGTGATGTCGGCGATGACGATGTCACCGTCGTAGACGGCGTCTTTGATGTCGATCGCGTCGGTCTGGTTGGCGACCTCCGCGATGCGAACCTGCATCGATGCGTCGGCCGACTCCGCCGCAACGTCGTCGAGGTTCAGTTCGACGTAATCCTCGGTCGTCCGGGACTGCTCCCCGCCGAGGATTTTGCTCATGAGTCCCATTGGCGTTATCCACCGGGGCCGTCAGTATAGTTCTTACGTCAGACGCTACCAGTCAATTAACTGATGTTCTCGAGGAAACTGCGCCGCTCGAGCGCAGCGGTCGGTCCGAACAGCACCGAGGAGACGAGACCGACACGCGTTGCTGCCATCCGAGGAATTTTATTCCTCATCCTCCCCCACGAAAACGAGCGATGACCTTCAGCATCTGCGTCCACGAGAGCTACGAGACGCCCGACGGAACCGAGCACGAACGGTTCGGCGTCGCCGTCACGACCCGGCTGCCCGGCGTCGGCACGCTCTGTCCGTTCGCCAGCGAGAACGGCGCCGTCGCGACCCAGAGCCTCGTCAACGTCGATCTGGGCCGGCGCGGCGTGCAGTACATCGACGACGGGCTGGCCGTCGAGGACGCTCTCGAGGCGCTCATCAACGCCGACGACGGCGCGCCCCAGCGCCAGCTCCACGGCGTCGATAGCGAGGACACCTACGCGTTCTCCGGCGAGGAGTGCGTCGACTGGTTCGGCCACCGCGAGGGCGACCATTTCACCGTCGCCGGGAACATGCTCACCGGCGAGGCCGTGATCGACGCCGTCGCGGAGGCCTACGAGGCGAACGCCGTCCACGAGACGACCGACCCCGCGACGGGGCCCGCGGGCGTCACCGAGGACACCGACACCGACCCGCTCGCGAAGCGATTGATCGACGCCTTGGCCGCCGGCCACGTGGAGGGCGGCGACAAGCGCGAGGAACTGCCGATCCAGAGCGCGGCCGTCGTCGTCGAATCGACCGAATCCCACGACGTCGTTCCGCCGTACAACGACCTGCGGGTCGACGCGACCGAGACGCCGATCGCGGACCTGCGCGAGACCTACGACCTCGCGGCCCAGGGGTATCGCGACACGCTCGCCCGCTACGAGGGCGCCTTCGAGGACGATTCGCTCGAGGACGTCGACGACTGAGTGAGCCGAGGGACGGGTAGGGCGGAAAAGCGGACCGGCGCGATCGTTCGCCGCCGGTGCACAGTCGCGCAACCGTTTACACCGACTCGAGGCGTACGACGAGTGAATGGGGCCAGCCGAAACGCTCGCCGAGACGCCGCCGAGCGCCAAACTCGTGTTCAAAGCCCTCGAGTACGACGGGTCGCTCACGCAAGCGGAGATCGCCGAGGAGACGCTGCTGCCGCGCCGGACGGTCCGGGACGCCCTCTCTCGGCTGAACGACGCGGGACTGGTCGAGGGACGGGTTTCGTTCAGGGACGCGCGCCAGTCGGTCTACTCGCTGACCGACGACGGCGAGCGCGCGACGCCGACGGCGGCCGATCCGCGCCGTTGAGCGCCGACGGCCGGAACTAGACAACGCCGCTCTTTTCGGCGACGGTTCGCCTCAGTCCGCCAGGAACGCCGCGAGCCGTTCCGCGTACGCCTCCGGCCGATCCTCCGGGACCCAGTGGGTCGCCTCCTCGAGGCCGACGACCTCGGCATCGGAAATGTCGTCCGCGAGTCGCTCGGCGTACTCGATGGGCTGGAACTCGTCCTCCGCGCCCCACAGCAGGAGCGTCTCGGCCTCGATGTCGGCGGGGTCGATCTCGGTCGTGTGGCTCGTGTTCGTGCCGATCGCGTTTCTCGAGAGCGAAATCTTCGCCGCCTCGGAGTCCCACGGGGCGAGCATGCCCTCGACGAACACCTCGTCCGGATCGTCGCCGTACAGCGTGTTTCGGTAGAGTTTCCGGAGCATGTCCTGCAGGTCGTCGACGCTCATGTCGGCGACGGTGTCCGGCAAGCCGAGTTCGAGGATCGACTCGACCGGCCACGAGTCGTAGCAGACGGCGTTCGAGAGCACCAGTTTCGACACCGCGTCGGGCTCGTGGGCTGCGTACCGGAGGCCGACGCCGCCCCCGAGGTCGTGGCCGACGAACGCGACGGTCTCGAGGCCCAGTTCCGCGAGCAGGCCGTCGATCATCGCCTCCTGGGCGCGGATCGAGCGGTCGAACCCGTCGTGCATGGCCGAGTTGCCGTAGCCGACCATGTCGGGCGCGATGACCCGATGCCGGTCGGTCAGTTCGGACGCGGCGTGGCGCCAGAGGAACGACGAGGTCGGAATGCCGTGACAGAGCACGACCGGGTCCGCATCTGCGTCCGCGTCCCCCGAATCCGGCCCCTCGTCGTAGTAGGCGACCTCGAGGTCGTGGCCGTCGACGGTGACGGTCGTCGCAGTCTGTCGATCGGACCAGGTGTCGTAGTCCATGTGCCGGCATCCCACGGCGAGGCGGAAAGCAGTTGGCGTGGAACGGGCGCGGGTGTGAGCGGGCGTACGGGTCGCGGCGCGGGACCGCTCCTCGATCTCGGACCGACCGGGCGCGAGCGGCGCCGCTCACTCGTCCCGTTCGACGATGACGGGTCCGCTATCGGGGTCGCTCTCGCCGGCGACCAGCCGCTCGATCTTGTCCTCGCTGAGGTCGTCGACGATGTCGGCGGCCTCGGTCATCCACGCGTACAGTCCGAGCTTGAACTGCCGCCGGACCGCCTCGGCCGAGCGGTGCGCGTAGACGTTCACGCGGCCGCCGTCCGCGAGCACGCGCGAGCGCTTCTCGATCATCCCCAGCTCCGACAGGTGATTGAGGTGTCTGGTGACGACGCTTCGATCCCGATCGACCAGATCGGTCAGTTCCTTGACCGTGAGTTCCCCCTCGGACATCAGGTGCCGGCAGACCTCGAGTTCGGTTTCGGAGATGTCGAACACCGCGCGCATGAGGAGAGCTTCGTCGGGCGACTCGACGGGGACCGAGTCGTCGACGGCGGTCATCGGGTCGCCACAGCACGTCGGCGGCGCGGACGCGAACTGATACTCGCCGCAGGATCGACAGGCGTACACCGCGAGGTCGGGATCGGACGCTGTCATCGGCCGTGCTACAGCGGCGTCCCAGTAAAACCTTTCAACGGCGGCAGCCTCCGCTCCCGCCGACCGATCGGCCACAGAGTCGGCCGTTACAAGTGCGATCACGCGTCGCCGGTGGCGGCTTTTTCTCGCTGGAGCGCGAACGGACGGTCGTGCTTTCAGGAGGTTCGTGTGCCCGATCCGGCCCCGTTCAACCGCCGATCTGCGCCGACGGTGATTCCGATGCCATCTGACGCGTACCCGCCGATCGAACACTACGGCGTCGTCGGCAACCTCGAGACGTGCGCGCTCGTCGGGCCCGACGGCTCGATCGACTGGTTCCCGTTTCCGCACCTCGAGTCGCCGAGCATCTTCGCGGCGATCCTCGACGCCGACCGCGGCGGCCGGTTCCGGATCGCGCCGACCGATTCCGTCGAGACGCAGCGGCGGTACGTCGACGCGACGAACGTCCTCGAGACGACCTTCCGAACCGACGGCGGCGACGTGACGCTGACGGACTTCCTGCCGCCGGCCGACCGGATCGACCACCCGAAGAAGGTCCTCTACCGCAAGCTCGCCTGCGCCGACGGCGGCGTCGACCTCGCGATCGAGTTCGAACCGCGGTTCGAGTACGGCCGCGCGGCCACGACGATCGACCGGGTCGACGACGGGATTCTCGCCGACGGCGAGGACGAGCGGACGCTGCTCGAGTTCCCCGCAGACGCCGCCCTCGAGATTCGAGACGGCGGGGGAGCGGAACCGAGCCGAGTAACCGGGACTCTGTCGCTCGAGGCCGGCGACGAGGCCTGGTTCCTGCTGCGGTGTACGGGCGCCGAAGACGCGAACACGGATCCGGACGCCGCGCTCGACGAGACGGTGCAGTTCTGGACCGACTGGGCCCACGACTGCGGTCCCGAGGGCGACTGCGCCTTCGCGGGGCCGTGGCACGACGCGGTCGTCCGGTCCGAACTCGTCCTCAAACTGCTGACCCACGCCGAGTCGGGCGGGATCGCGGCCGCACCGACCACTTCGCTGCCCGAGGATATCGGCGGCGTGCGCAACTGGGACTACCGGTTCAACTGGCTTCGGGACGCCGGCTTTACCGTTCAGGCGCTGATGAACCTCGGCACCGCCGCGGAAGCAAACGATTACTTCGACTGGTTCATGGACCTCTGTCAGGTCGACGAGCCCGCGTCGATCCAGCCGCTGTACGGACTCCACGGCGACTCGGATCTCGAGGAGCGGGAGTTAGAGCACTTCGAGGGATATCGCGGTTCCAGCCCGGTCCGGATCGGAAACGGCGCCGCCGACCAGCGCCAGCACGACACGTACGGGGAACTCCTGCTGGCCGTCGACGAGATGCGCCGACACGGCCGAGAACTGGACGCCGACGAGTGGGACCGGATCCGCGCCATCGTCGAGTACGTCCGCGAGATCTGGACGGATCCCGACGCGGGCATCTGGGAGGTCCGCGGCGGCGACAGACACTTCGTCTTCTCGAAGGCGATGTGCTGGGCCGCCCTCGACCGCGGGATCGCGATCGCAACCGACGGCGACCACGACGCGCCGGCCGAGGCGTGGCAGGCGACCCGCGAGCGGATCAGGGCGGACGTCCTCGAGAACGGCTACGACGAGGACGTCGGCGCGTTCGTCCAGTCGTACGGCTCGACGGCGCTGGACGCGACCGGCCTCCTGCTGCCGATCGTCGGCTTCCTGCCCTTCGAGGACGACCGCGTGCAGGGGACGATCGAGGCGATCGACGACCGGCTGGTCGACGACGAGATCTTCGTCCAGCGGTACGACGGCGACGACGGCCTGCCGGGCGAGGAAGGCGCCTTCGTCCTCTGCTCGTGCTGGCTGATCGACGCGCTCGCGCTCTCCGGGCGCCTCGAAGAGGCCCGGACCCGCTTCGAGACGCTGCTGTCGTACCTGAACCCGCTCGGACTGATCGCGGAGGAGCTCGACCCCGAGAGCGGCGCCCACCTGGGGAACTTCCCGCAGGCGTTCAGCCACGTCGGGATCGTCAACAGCGCCCTGTATCTGGGCTACGCTCGAGGGCTCGAGACGCCCGGCCCGGCGCCGATGGGGATCCGGCTCGGCGAGCCGATCCCGGGCGACGACTAACGCGTCGTCACCCCGCGATTTCGATCGTCCCGCGCATGTTCTGCGGGTGGACCTGACAGTAGTACTCGCTCATCGCCTCGCTCGCGGTGAACGTGACCGTCTGCGTGGCCCCTTCCTCGCCGACGAGGTCGGTGGCCAGCAGGTCCGCTCCGCTTTCGTCCGCGATCGCGAAGTTGTGCTGCAGACCGTCGCCGTTCTCCCAGACCAGCGCGTACTCGGTCCCCGCCTCGAGTTGCAGCGTCGGGTTTTCCGCGTCCGCGATGGCGTCGGGAGCGGCGCCCTGCCAGGCCGACGCCTCGCCGATCAGGCGGACGTCGGCGTCGGCGGTTCCGTCGGCCGAGTCCGATTCGCCGTCGCTCGACTCGCCGTCCGCTCCCTGCCCCGGGAACTCCCACTCGGCGAACGGCCCCTCGACCAGCTCCTCTTGCTCCCACATCGCGTGGATGAACGGCTGGGTCCGGCCGTCGGGCAGCTCCATCGCGGTCGGCACCGGGTCGTAGACCGGTCCCTCGGGCGTCGGCCTGATCGGCAGGACGACGCCGTGCGTGTGGTGGATCTGTCCCGCGATCGTCTCCTCGGGCGCCAGCGGCAGCTCCTCGTCGATCGCCAGCCGGTAGCGCTCGTCGCGGACGGTCTGGGTCGTCATGAAGTGAAACACCCGGAACCCGTCCGTCGTGGCTCGCTCCCCGTTTACGTAGACGTCGCCGACACCCCAGCAGGCGGCGTAGTCGTACAGTTTGGCCATCAGCGGCGACCCGGTGCCGGTCTGCCCGTGGTGCCACGCGCCGACGCGGACGCCGCCGCCGGTCTCGTAGCCGGGAATCGGCGGTTTGACGACGTGATCGAAGTCGAGTTCGTACTCGTTGCCCGCCGGATCGGTGAACTGCGCCGCGAGGTCGACCGCGTCGGCCGTGTCCCCTGGCTCGCCGGGCGTGTCGTACGGCTGGCGGTCCCGATACGTGATCTCGAACGCGCCGCTCGTGACCTCCGCCTGATCGCTGAAGATGTTCGGCTCGACGTACTTCTGCTCGGCGACGCCGGCGTTCTCGTCGTCCTCGATCGGCTCGCGGCCGCTCTCCGGCGCCGCCACCAGCGGCGGCAGGTCCTCGAGCAACTGCGGGACGGCGTTCCCGAGCGGTTCCGGCAGCCCCTTCGCCTGTTCGATCCGGGACTCGAGCAGGTCGCTCCCGAACCGCGGGTTCTCCGCCGTGCCGAACACCTGGGGGCTCAGCCGTCGCTCGCCCGGCAAGATCCAGTAGAAGGCGTTTCCGGGCTCCTGTCGTACGACGACGTCGCGACTCGAGTCGGCCGTATCGCCGTTATCGTCGTGCTGCTCGAGTGCCGTGCCGTTCGATTCCGCGCCGACGCGTCCCGCGACGGCGCCGAGCGTCGTCGCGCCGGTCGCCGCGAGCAGCGACCGGCGGGTCCAGCGGCCGTCCGCTCCGTTCATATTTGTCATATGGTGTCACACCGAATCGGCGGTAGCGAGCCGGGCGGATAAGTCGGGCCATCGTTGGTGCACGCTAGCTGCCCATTCACCCAATCTTTTAGTAGGAGATCGGTCGGCGGCCGACGAGATGCGGCGGATCGTCCAGCGAGTACCGTTCGAACGCGGTCGGTAAAACGAGATTAGCGGGACACGGAGCGTTTCGGTCACAGTGGAACGCTCGCACGTCTCCGGTACGCGCGCCGTTCGATCTGTGTGTTACTCGAGACGCGTCGCTCGAGCGCCACACGCACCTCGAGAAACGAAAATCGACCGTCGAAATCCGGTTTAGAAGGTGATGATCTCGTAGTCGTCGCTGACGAGCGATCGGATACTCGGGTGGCCTTCGTTCTCGTCGATGCGGACGATGCCCTGGTCTTCGACGGCGTCGTCGACGTCGAAGGCGCTGGCGCAGTAGTCGCAGACGGAGGCTTCGTCCTGAACCGACTGGTAGAGGCCGTGGTAGTCGTGCGCCTCGTCTTCCAGTTCCGCGATCCACTGCGTGCCGGCGCCGTCGAAGATGAGTTCGAGGTCGTCCTCCTCGTTCGCGGCGAACTCCCTGGCGGCCTCGAGGCCGTTGACCATGCGTCCGGTGTCGGCGTGCGATTCGGTGCCGGCGAGAATGATGACGGCTGCGTTGACCATTGCAGTCGTACGCAGGAGACAGGTATACAAAACGGGCCGGCGACCGTGTGCCCGCAGTGCACGACCGCCGAGAGGACGGATGACGCGGCGGCCGTCGACCGCGATTTGGCCCGCTTGGATCAGTGGTCGTGCTCGTGGCTGTGGCCGTGATCGTGACGGTGTCCGCGGGCGTGCTCGTGTCCGCAGCGCTCGAACTCCCCGGAAAACGCCCGCTGGACGACTTCCGAGAGCGCGGGGTGGATAACATCTTCGAGGGAATGCAGCCCCGGTTGAGACACGCGCCGCCGAGTCGTCCCTTCTCGACGACCGCAACCGACTGCCCGCGGTTCGCCGCCGCGTTCGCCACCTCGAGTCCCGATCCCGAGCTGATAGCCAGAAAGTCGTACTCCGTGGGGTCGCACGACACGCCGAGCGTAACGAACAGCAGGCCGGAATGCCCAACACGATGGAGACGACCGACTGCTCGATCTCCGCCGCGAACGCCGGTCACGCGTCGCGGTGCAGGGGAGGTCACACCTCGCGGTCCCGCAGTTTTATCCCGGTGTTCGGTGACACGCCTCGTAGGCGGCCGACGGCGCGACGCGGCCGCACGATACCACGGTGACTACGCTATGAGCGAATCCGAAAACGTCCTTCCCGTCGAGGTCGAGGCGGATCGCGAGACACCAACGAAATCGACGGTCACGGCACGAGGCTTCGAACTGGTGATCGACGAACCCGAAGACATGGGCGGCCAGGACGACGGGCCGAACCCCCTCGAGTACCTGCTGGCCGGGCAGGCCGGCTGTCTCAACGTCACGGCCTCGCAGGTCGCGAAGGATATGGACCTCGCGCTCGAGGATCTCGAAATCGAGATTTCGGGCGAGTTCGACGTCGCAACGTTCCAGACCGAACGACCGGACGACCACACCGGCGTCCGGAACATCGAGGTCCGGATGGATATCGAGGCCGACGCGGACCGGGAGACGCTCGAGGAGTTCGGCGAGCGCGTCGAGAAGCGGTGTCCTGTCTCCAACAACATCGCAGAGGCGACGGATATCGGGCTCTCCGTCGAGCGATCGTAGCGCGGCGCTCGTTCGGTTCCGCTCGCGGCGATCAGTCGCCGCGTCCCGTCTCGGTGACCCGCTGTCGATCCCGGTGAAAGGTATCGGGCGCGATGACTGACAAACCGGCCAATATCCAACGTTTACGGTCGGGAGCGTGGAAGCCGCTCCCGCATGACGGACGACGAATCGGCGAACGGCGAGGAATCGGCGCCCGAAGAAGCGGAGGCAGACGAGGAAGAAGAGTCCGAGGGACGAGAACTCGAGTACGAACACTACCACGCCCGCGAGGAGGTCGTCGCCCACCTCGAGTCGTTCCTCGAGGGATTCCGCGAGGGCGATACCGTCTCCCTGACCATCGGCGAGGAGACGATCGAACTCGAACCGCCGGAACACCTGAACTTCGAAGTCGAGTACGAAGAAGAGGACGACACCCGCGAACTCGAGTTCGAACTCGAGTGGGAGGAACGGACCGAGGACCTGGAGATCGGGAGTTCGTAACGTCGCAGTCGGCAGCGGCGGTCAGTCGTCGCGGTCCGCTGGACCGTCGCTTCGAGCGTCCCTGCTGAATAGTATCTCGCGGAGCGAAAGCGTGGTGTGTTGTGCCTGGTACGTGCGTTCGACCGCCTGGAAGTAGTTGACGACGGTGACCAGGACCACGCCGCCGATCGTGTTCCCGAGCAACACCGGAAGCACGAACTCGACGGCGCCGGTCGCGAGCGCCACCTCGCCGCGGAAGACGAGGAACATGACCTCGGTCGCGGAGACGACGACGTGATAGAGGTTGCCGAGCGGGATCGCGAGGAACGCGATATAGATCAACACCAGGCGGGCGACCGTCTCCTGTGACGCGTAGTCGAGCCAGACGACGCCGGCGACGATCAGCCCGGCGAACGCCCCCTTGAAGAACGTCGGCCACCAGGCCGTCTCGAGCCCCGCGTTGGAGATTCCGACGGCCGTCTCCATCACGTCCGGGGAGAAGACGCCCGTCGACGCGAGGAAGAAGGCGCCGAGGGTACCGCCGGCGAAGTTGCCGATCAACACGATCGCCCAGACGGAGAGCAAGGCGGGGACGCTCGTCAGCCGCTCGAGTACGAGCGCGACGGGTGGAAGCGTATTCTCGGTGAACAGTTGGTAGTCGCCGATGATGATGTAGGCGAACCCGAGGGGATAGAGCAACGCGCCCGCGATCGGCGCGCCCCCGCTGGCCTCGGTCAGCGACGCGTAGAGCATGAACGTCAGCGTGATCGCAAAGCCGGCGGCGAGCGCGCTGAAAAACAGCTCTCGAGTACCGGTCGTGATCTCGTCGTCGGCGGCGGCGACGATCCGGTGGAAGATCTCGTCGGCCGAGAAGCGATCGCGAACGACGGCGCCGGCCGCCGGAACGCCCTCGCGGGATTCTTCGACGGCTTCTCGAAGCGATTCGTCCGCGTCCGACCCAACGGCGACAGTTGCGTCGTCCGTCGTCGGCTCGACGCGGCGCTTACCGTCGGTCATGACAGCGATAACGGGTTCGGAGAGATGCGACTACCTGATTCAGCACGCTTCGACCTGCGTACAGGCGGCTGATACGTGTTTCGTTACGCGGACCAGACGGTTCGGCGGCGATCGAGACATCGCCGATTGCACCGGTGGCGCCGCGGGACTGAGGGAGTGACGGGGAAGGGACCGTCCGGACGCCGGCCTACGGCGGGATCGTTGCCCCGGTGAAGACGACGAGGTAGACGATCGCGGCGACGAGCGCGAGGCCGAGCGCGGTCAGCATGAACGCGAACGTCCCCTCGGGCGTGTAGATAGAGGGACCGGGCATACAGCGGTCGTCCGTACGAGTTCCGGCGGGTTAAACGCTCCCGTGGCAACGGCCGTGCGGGTGTCGTGCGCTCGGGCGTTCGAGCGCCCGAGTCGGCTCAGGATTTGTCGGCGTCCCGCTCGATCACCCGCGCGACGACGTACGTCGCGATCAACAGGAGGACCAGCGGGAACAGCGTCAGCGTGTGCGTGAGGACGACGGGGAGCGGATCGAACGACCACGGCGAGGCGGCTTCGAAGAGCACGGCGAAGTACGCGAGGATCACCAGCGGCACCACGTTGATCGAGGCGTCGACCGCCGTGTCTCGAGAGAGCCAGTCGAGCATGTCTCCGTCTTCGATCGCGAGGGGAATAAACCGTATTCACGAGCGCTGATAGGCGCGGCATTCGGCGCCGCTAGCGCAGTATTTCGGACAAACCCTTATCACGGGGGTTATTGTAGCCACCCCGTAGATGAGGGGCGCACGTCGCACCGCCGTCATCGTCGCGTTCCTAGCCGCGCTGGCGATCGGTGCAGTGCCGAGCGTCGCCGTCGCCGCGTCGGTGACGGAGCAAGTCATCAGCCGCCTCAACCGGCAGTTGCTCTACCTCGCCGTCCCGATCGCGGTCCTCGTCGAGGCGATCCTCGCGTACACGGTCTGGCGGTTCCGCGACAACGACGAACCGGAGCCGACCAAGGAGAACCGCCAACTCGAGATCACGTGGACGATCGCGACGGCGCTCGTGTTGCTGTTCGTCGGCACGGCCTCGTTTTACGTGCTGGCCCAGCCGACGGTGTCGACGGTGCTCGACGATCCGCAGCGGAACGCCGAACCCGGCAACGCTCCCGAAGACGCGGTCGAAGCCCACATCGTCACGGAGCAGTGGAACTACACGTTCGAGTACCCGGAGGAGAACGTGACGACCTCGGAGTCGCTGGTTCTCCCCGAAAATCGGACGGCCTACCTCTATATCACCTCCGAGGACGTGATCCACTCCGTTCACGTCCCCGAACTCGGCTTGAAACAGGACGCGCTGCCCGGCCAGTACAACCTCCTGCGGACCGAACCGACCGAGAAGGGCGAGTACCGCCTCTACTGTGCGGAGCTGTGCGGTCGCGGCCACCCCGAGATGCTCTCGACGGTACAGGTCGTCAGCGAGGACGAGTACGAGCGGTGGCTCGAGAACCCGGAGTCGGCGCTGAACGAATCGGAAGCGAACGAGTCGTCGGCGAACGGATCGGCGACCGACGGCGGCCCATGAAGCGGTTCCCGAGCGCGGTCGCCGGCGGCGTCTCGGCGACCACCGTTATGACGCTCCTACTTCTGTTGCTCGAGGTCGAGACCCGCTCGGCGATGGACATCTTCTACGTCATCGCCCGGTTCATCGGGACGCCGAACGATCCCGCCGTCGGCTTCGCCCTGTTCGTCGTCGCCGGCGTCGTCGCCTGGCCGCTCCTCTTTCTCGCGCTCGAGCCGTACCTTCCCCGCGGCCCGGATCCGGCCGCCCGCGGCGTCGTGTTCGCCTCCCTGCTGTGGGTGCCGTTCGTGATTACGGGGCGCGGGGATATCGGCGGTCCGCTGCTGGTCCTGTTCAGCGCGTACACGCTGTTCGCCCACTGGGCCTACGGGTTCACTCTCGGGGCCGTCTACGGTCGCTTGCTCGATCGTCCGTAGTGTCGACCCGCCGGCATCACTCGAGCCGGGGTACTGTCAGAATCGGAGCCGTAACCGCCGATTTCGATCGACGCCGACACAAACCTTTACCTCGCGTTCGTTGAAGACGGCGGTGACCGCGGAGGCGGGCGCCGTCGCGCGATCCGCTTCCCGATAGGTGCACACGATACACGATGCTGGATACGATACCGGGAGTCGCGCTCGCCGCGATCGGATTGGCCGTGCTCGCAGCCTACTATCGCCTCCGGAGCGACCGTCCGGCGATGTCGTTCGCGGACGGCGGCACCGCCTCCGTGACGGTCGGCCTGACGGGCACGGAGAAACCGGCCGGCATCCTGCGGTGGTTCACGACCGTCGACCACAAGGACATCGGGCTGCTGTACATCCTGTTCGGGACCGCCGCCGCGCTGTGGGGCGCGACCGACGCGATGATGATCCGCACCGAACTGCTGGTCCCCGAGAGCGCCGTCTGGAACGTCGAAACCTACAACGCCGTGTTCACGACCCACGGGTTCACGATGCTGTTTTTCTTCGTGACGCCGGTGTTCACCGGTATCGCGAACTACGTGTTGCCGCTGTTACTCGGCGCCGACGACCTCGCCTTCCCCCGGATCAACGCGATCGCGTTCTGGCTCCTCCCGCCCTCGCTCGTAATGGTCCGGGGCGGCCTGATCACGGACGTTATCGGCATGGTCGTCGGCGTGCTCCCGGTCGACGTGACCCTCTTCGAGGCGCTCGAGCCGGTCGCGATGGGCTGGACCATGTACACGCCGCTGTCGGTCGAGATGGCGAACCCGCAGATCAGCGTCGCCCTCCTCGGGCTTCACCTGAGCGGGGTCGCGACGACGATGGCGGCGATCAATTTCATCGTCACCGTCTTCACGGAGCGGCCGCCCGAACTGGGCTGGGACAAACTGGACATCTTCTCGTGGAACATCCTCGTCACGAGCGCGCTGATCCTGCTCGCCTTCCCGCTGCTCGGCAGTACGCTGATCATGCTGCTGCTCGATCGGAACTTCGGGACGACGTTCTTCGCGATCGAGGGCGGCGGGCCGATGCTCTGGCAGCACCTGTTCTGGTTCTTCGGCCACCCCGAGGTCTACATCCTCGTGCTGCCGGCGTTCGGGCTCGTAAGCCTCATCCTGCCGAAGTTCTGCGGCCGGCGGCTGTTCGGCTTCCGCTTTATCGTCTACTCGACGATCGCGATCGGTATCCTTTCGTTCGGCGTCTGGGCCCACCACATGTTCGCGACCGGGATGGATCCCCGGCTGCGCGCGAGTTTCATGGCCGTCTCGCTGGCGATCGCGATTCCCAGCGCCATCAAGGAGTTCAACTGGATCGCGACGATGTGGAACGGCCGGCTCCGGCTCGACGCGCCGCTGATCTGCATCATCGGCGCCATGAGCACCTTCGTCGTCGGCGGCATCACGGGCGTCTTCCTCGCCTCGGTGCCGGTCGATCTGGTGCTCCACGACACCCACTACGTCGTCGGTCACTTCCACCTCATCGTCGTCGGCGTCATCCCCCTCGCGATGATCGCGGCGAGCTACTACTGGTTCCCGCTGATCACCGGCCGGATGTACAACCAGCGGCTCGCACGGGCACAGACCGTCCTGCTGATCATCGGGACCTTCGTCACGTTCATTCCGCTGTTGATCCTCGGCTACATGGGGATGCCCCGCCGCTACGGGATCTATCCCACCGAGTTCATTACGCTCAACCAGATCGCCTCGCTGGGCGCGTTCCTGCTCGGCGTGAGCGTCTTCCTCTGGCTCGTGAACATGATCCAGTCCGCTCGCGTCGGCCCGGTCGTCCGCGACGCCGACGTCTGGAACCTGAAAGAGACCGGCCAGTTCACCCGCGAGTGGCAGTGGTTCGAGGACCGACTCGAGGAACGTCGCGGAAAGGTAGAACCGGAGGGCGACCCGGGTTCGGAGTCGGAAACGACTCGAGCGGTCGACCCGGATGACGACGCCGAGTCGTGAGGCAGCCGCGGTGACCGAGACCGATCACGCGGAGCGGACACGGCGGTCACACCGAGTGTTGAGGCACGTACGCGAGCCGCTCCATCACCTGCCCGAGGACGTAGCCGTAGACCCAGTGGGCCGCCAGCGACAGCCCCAGGAAGAGCACGCCGGCGTACTCGCCCGGCCAGAAGGCGATGATAAAGCCCGTCCACATGATCGTCGCGAAGGTGATCGCGCGCGCGAAGCGGGGCTCTCGCGGCGGCAGGAAGGCACCGGCCACGACGAACAGCAGCGGTAGGGCAACCGCCCCGCCGGCGGCGAACACCAGGAGGCCCAGCAGGAGGTTCGGCTCGAGGCCGAGCACCCGCCCGAGTTCCGCGACGTCGACGAGCGCGCCCGCCTCGAAGAGGTTGAAAAACGCCGGCGGCACGAAGAGAATCGGTACCATCGCGACCAGGCCGAGGGCGCCGCCGACGAACGCCGAAAGGACGACCCGCAGGGTGATGTCGAGTTCGGCGCCGAGGTCGTCCCGGTCCAGCGGCGCCCCCGAGACCGCCTGCGCTTGCTCCGCGGTCGCGTCCGATCCCGTCTCGTCGCGCTCGCTCATCGTCGGTGTCGGGCCGTACAACGGACCGGCTAATAACTGTCGGGCAGGCCGTCGCCGCCACCGCTGCGTCTCGAGTTGAACCGACCCCGACGACACCCGGCGATTCGTTTTAGTTCGGCGGCGTTGGAGCGCCGGTATGGCTCGAAAGGAGTTGTTCGCCCTGCTGCTGGCCGCCGTCTCGCTCGGCGTCTTTCTGACCGGGTTCGCCGTCGTACTGGTCTAACCGGCAGTCCGCGCGTCGGCGTCAGTCCGGTCAGTGCTCGAGGTTCCGACCGCCCGTCCGCCCGCGACTCGAGACGACGGGCCCTGCGAATCCGGCGAGAATCAGCAACGCGGCCGCGCCGACGACGACGGCCGCTCGGACGGCGACGCCGTCGGTCGCCGCGGCGTCGACGAGCGCAGTCGGCGTGACCGCGGGCGCGACGGCGAGCCAGACCGCCGCGCTGGCGACGGCGACGACCGCGCCGATGAGCCGCAGCGGTCGCCACGGCGTCGCCGCGTAGCCGGCTTCGTGGAGCATCGCGGCGAAACTCGCGCCGACCGCGAGGACGCCGGCGACGGCGATCACCACCAGCCCGAACAGGACGCCGGCCTCGGCCGCCACGATTCCGAGCGCGGCGACCAGGGGCCACGCGCTCGAGCGGTTCGGGTCGGGCTCCCGCGCGGATTCGGACGCCGGGTCGGACTCGCGCTCGCGTTCCATGCGTCGGCCGTCCACGCCGACCGGCATGAAGGTACTGACGGCTCTCGCCCGGGACGAGCGGCACCCGCTCGAGCGCGTGCGGCTGGTCCGTCTCGAGGGGCGAGGGAGGTCCGTCGGCGGCGCGAGCGGTGCAGCGAGTGACTCGCTGGGTGGGTATTTTTGCGAGCGGCCGTCGTACCGCGGGATATGGGGTCCGCCGTCGACGGCGACTCGAGCGCGCAGGCCGCACACGAAGACGGGCACGGCGACGGAAACGGCCACAGTCCGCCGGCACCCGAAGACTGGCCGCGCGGGTTCGGCGAGGCGAGCTGGTGGCCGCTGGTCACCGCCGTCGGGATCGCCGGACTCTACTTCGGCGCCGCGCTCGTGCTCCTCTCGCGCGGCCAAGAGCCGCTCATCGGGCAACGGCTCCCGCCCGTCGTGCTCGTCGGCGGCGTTACGATCTTTCTCGCCGGACTCTACGGCTGGACGTACCACGGCTTCGTCAGCGCCTACTGGGAGCGGGCCAGAGAACGGGCCGGAAGCGGGATCGATCTGCGCTGGGGCATGGTCCTCTTTCTCGCCACCGACGTCATGACCTTCAGCGCGGGCTTCGTCTACTACTTCTTCATCCGGACGGGCTCGTGGCCGCCGGGCGAGCTTCCCCACTTGCTCTCGTCGCTCGTCCTCGTCAACACCGCCGTCCTGATCGCGAGCAGCGTGACGCTGCACATCGCCCACGAGGGGATCCGCGACGGCCACCGGCGGCGGTTCCTCGGCCTGCTCGGCCTCACCGTGGTGCTCGGACTCGTCTTCGTCGGCGGGCAACTGTTCGAGTACTACGAACTGCTGGTCGTCGAGGGGACCGGCGTCACCGACGTCTTCGGGAGCGCCTTCTTCGCCCTGACGGGGCTGCACGGACTTCACGTCGCGCTGGGCGTCGTGATACTCGCCATCGTGTTCGTCCGCGCGCTCGCCGGGCAATTCGACGCGGATCGACACGTCGCGGTCGCGACGGCGTCGATGTACTGGCACTTCGTCGACCTCGTGTGGGTCATCCTGGTCGTGATCCTGTACGTCGGGTCGGTGGCGTAGCGGGCCGGCCGTCGGGGTCGTAACGGAACCGGCGGCAGGTTACCCGCCCCTCGCGAGGCGGAGTTTCTATAGCCCCCGCGTGGTAGGCGAGCCAACTCCCTCGCTATGACCGAGTGTACCCTCTGCGGATTGCCCGCCGGCGATCGACCGGTCCGCGACGACGCGGTCGAGGGAACGTTTTGTTGCCGGGGCTGTCTCGAGGTACACCGCGCCGTCGAAGGAGCGGAGGGACAGGGTGAGCCAACGGATCCTGACGACGCCGCCCATTCCGACGCGATCGACGCCCTCGAGCAAGCCGGTGCGGACGAGTCGCTCGAGGCGGTCGGGGGCGATTCCGAGATGGGCAGCGGGATCGACGAGATCGAGGACGACGACCTCGAGACCGCGTTCCTCGAACTCGAGGGGATGCACTGCACGACCTGCGAGCGATTTCTCGAGGCCGTCGCGACCGGGACCGAGGGCGTCCGCGGCGCGCAGGCGAGCTACGCCACCGAAATGATCCGGCTGCGGTACGATCCCGACGCGATCGACCGCGAGGACCTGCCGGCAGCGATCAGCGGCGTCGGCTACCGGGCGCTCGAGCCCGATTCCGACGCGGACGACGCGGGGAGCGGCTTCGATCTCGCCCTGGGCGAGTACCGGACGATCGTCGCCGTTCTGCTTGCGATGCCCGTCATGGCGCCGTATCTGCTGTTCGTCTACCCGACCTACCTCGGGATCTACCCGGAGTCGTTCCTCTACGGCTCGACGATCCGGATGATGGTGTTCGTCCCGCTGGTCGTCTGGAGCACCCTCATCGTGCTCGGACTGGGGTATCCGATCTTCAGGAGCGCCGCCGTCAGCCTCGCCGTTCGGCGACCGAACGTCGACGTCCTCGTCTCGATCGCCGTGCTCGCGGCCTACGCCTACTCGCTGGCGGCGTTCGCCGTCGGCTCGCGGCACCTCTACTTCGACGTCGCGGTGATGGTCCTGGTCGTCGTCACCGTCGGCAATCGCCTCGAGACCAGCGTCAAGCGGCGGGCGATCGACACCCACGCGGCGCTGGCCGCGGCCCGGGAGACGACCGTCCAGGTGGTCGATGAGGACGGCTCGCTCGAGGATGTCCCGCGCGAGGCCTGCGAACCCGGCGATCGGGTGCTCGTCACCGCCGGGGATCGGATCCCCTTCGACGGGACGGTCCGCGAGGGGACGGGCACGGTCGACGAGTCGTTCATGACCGGCGAGTCGATCCCGCGGGCGGCGTCGGTCGGCGATCGGGTCGTCGGCGGGGCCGTCCTCACCGACGGCACGTTGACCGTCGAAATCGACGCGGACTCGAGCACCCTGGATCGGCTCGTCGAACTGCTGTGGGAGGTCCAGAGCACCGAGAGCGGCGCCCAGCGGCTCGTCAACGCCTTCGCCGTGGCCTTCGTCCCGTTGGTGGTCGTGCTCGCGGGGACCGCGGCCGCGTTCTGGCTCTTCGCCGGCCACCCGGTGAGTTCGGCGCTGCTGATCGGGCTCTCCGTACTGGTGGTCTCGTGTCCGTGTTCGCTGGGGATCGCGACGCCGCTGGCGCTGGCCGCGGGGAGCGAGCGCGCGGCCGAGCACGGCGCCGCCGTCCTCTCCGCGAACGTCTTAGAGCGGATCACGGATTCGGAGATCGTCGTCTTCGACAAGACCGGGACGCTGACCACCGGCGAGATGACCGTCGAACGCGTCGTCGCGGACGATTCGGAGCGAGGGCAGGAGCAGGTTCTCGAGTACGCGGCGGCCGTCGAATCGCGGTCGAACCACCCGATCGCGACGGCGATCGTCGACGCGGCACCGGGGGACGGTGGGGATGACGGGGCGCTCGAGGTCACTGATCTCGAGCGCGAAGCGCGAGCCGTTTCGGGGGCCGTCGACGGCAAGCGGGTTCGCGTGGGCCACCCGGCGGCGTTCCCTGTTAGCTCAAAATCGCCGGACGAATCCACGAGCGACCCTCGAGCGTGGACGGTTCCCGACCGCCTTGCGGATGCGGTCGAATCCGCTCGAGAGCGGGGCTGTCGACCGATCGCCGTCGGCTGGGACGGCGCCGTCCGCGGGATCGTCGCGGTTCGAGACCGGCCGCGGGAGAACTGGGAGCGCGTCGTCACCGAGGTGGCCAGCGCGGACGAGGCGCGGCGGGTAGTCGTCCTCACCGGCGACGACGAGCGCGCGACGGGGTGGCTCCGAGACCATCCGGCCGTCGACGACGTCTTCGCCGGCGTCCGCCCGGAATCGAAGGAGGCCATCGTCCGCCGGCTTCGCGACGAGGGGACGACGGCGGTGATCGGCGACGGGACCAACGACGCCCCGGCGCTGGCCCGCGCCGACATGGGCATCGCCCTCGAGAGCGGGACCGACATCGCGATGGACGCCGCAGACGTCGTCGTCCGAGACGACGATCTCGAGTCGATCCCCGCGGTGTTCGCGGTGTCCCGCGCGACGCGCCGGCGGATCCGCCAGAACCTCGCGTGGGCGGCCGGCTACAACCTCGTGGCGATTCCGCTGGCGATGGCCGGCGCGATCAACCCGCTGATCGCCGCCGCGATGATGGGCGCGAGCAGCCTCATCGTGGTGTACAATTCGGGCCGCGGGGCGGTTCGCGGTCGCAGCGCCGGGGCAGACGAGCGGTCCCGTCAGTGGGGCCCGCGCCGGAGTGACGGCGCTCGAGACGGTCGATCCCCCGACGGCCCGCGGGACGAGGCGGCCGGGTAACTACCGGTTGCGAGGTCCCGGGAATCGTACAGCAGGGGCCGGAACGTCTGAGCGCGATCGGAGTACTTCGGGCGCGCGCTCGAGCGAACCCGCGACGCAGAATCGGTGGTTGACCGCCTTCAAGCGGCGACTCGAGCGGGGCGCGTCTGTCGGGCGTCAGACGCGCGTCAGAAAAGGACCACCGATCTTTATACGTCAGAATGTGGCAGCGGTGTGCATGGATGGGGAGCAATCCATAAGTTTCAGCGTTATCGCAGCAGTCGCAGCGTACGAAGGCGTCGAACCCGAGGAGATCCGAGCGCCGCTACACTCAGCGGTCGATCCGGAGGCCCTCGACACGCTCTTTCAGTCGGCCGACGGCGGACAGGGCGCCGTTTCGGTCGAGTTCACGTACAACGGCTATCGAATTCAGGTCGACGGGCCGGACGCGATCACCGTCAGCGAGCCTGCTCGAGAGGTCGACCCGCGAAAGGAAGCCGTTTGAACTCTCGTCGCGTCACGTGACGCGATTGGTGGCTGTCCTGTCGATGAACGAGGGCTCAGCGGCTATCCGACGGTGACAGGTCGTCGGCCCACGCCGCAGGGAGGACGCGTAGCAGGCCGTCAGCCGCGAGCTCGTCGGTCGTCACGAATAGAACGTTATCGCCGCCGGAGACGGCAGTTCCGCCGCCGAATACGTCGTCCCAGTGGTTGAGGACGGCATCGGGGATCGGTAGCTCGCGGACGTCCGCGCCGATTTCGCTGCTGGCGATGTACTGCACTCCGTCGCGGTTCTCGAGCGCGTCGTAGTCCAGAGAGACCAACACCCCGTCGTCTCGTGCGCGGATTCCCCAGAACGCCTCGGTCGAGTGGGCCAGCAAGCCCTGGTTGAACGCCCGCTGTGGCGCCGGCACCTCCCGACTCTGTCTGTCGAAGGCCGCCTCGCCCAGCCGGTCGATAGCCTCGGTTTCGGTGCCGTCGCCGGCGTCGGTGTCATCCTCGGCTGTCGGCTCCTCACTCGTTCCTTCCTCGCCACCGATATCTCCCGTTTCGCGCTCGGTCGCCTCCGTCAGGTCCTCGCTGTCGACGCCGGTGTCGGCGATCTCGCGCTGGCCGACCGACGTCGATTCGGCGCCAGCTTCGGACTCGAGCCCCGACCCCGCGTCCTCGACGGTCGGGGACGTATCCGCGACGTCCGCGGCCGCGTCGCCGGCAGCGCGGTCGTCTTCCCCGACGCCGCCGGCCTCGTCGGCGATCGCACCGACGTCGGGCCGAGTATCTCCCACGTCGGTTTCCTCGACCGCGGACTCCCCGCCGCGGCTGCGGGACCGCCGCTGGCCGATCGCGGCTCCGACGAACCCCGCACCCAGGATGAGCCTGCCGAACCCGCGCTCGCGTTCGCCGCCCAGGAGCGCTCGGACGCCGCTGAGGAGGCTTGCCCCACCGATGATCGCCGTCACCGTGCCCGATTCGATGCCGCGCCGGAGCGGCGACGCTACCCTCGAGACGTATTTACGGCCGCGTTTCGCCGCGGTCCGCGCGGTATCGGTTGCTGACTCCGGCTCCGCTTGTGCGCTGGGATCGGTCTGGTTCACACCGACCGATTCGGTCGCGACGCACAAATCCTCACTGCGCACCTGCCATAGAGATGAAGGGAATTACATCCAGCCGCCGCTGGATCGACTCTCCGTGTGTAGCATCCACCAGTTAGTACGGACTGTCGATCTCAATAGATTCTCTCGTCGTCGGCCACAGAACGTCGAGTAAGTTGATGGGCCCTAACGGATTCGAACCATTGACCACTCGGTTATGAGCCGAGCGCTCTAACCAGACTGAGCTAAGGGCCC
This sequence comes from Halopiger aswanensis, assembly GCF_003610195.1. Taxonomy (NCBI): domain Archaea; kingdom Methanobacteriati; phylum Methanobacteriota; class Halobacteria; order Halobacteriales; family Natrialbaceae; genus Halopiger; species Halopiger aswanensis. The sequence continues at coordinate 32,991 of NZ_RAPO01000006.1, forward strand.
GCTCGCACCCGGAAAAAAACGTGGCCGGCAGTTAACCCTTACTCTCTGCCGGTCTGGGTTCGCTCGCCGCCCTCCCAAACCACCCCCGCGACCACCCAGTGCCACCTGCAACCGACTGCCGCCGGCGACGGGCCTATGTGGCAGCCGACCGAACGACCGGTAATGGCGGATCGGCGTCGGCTCGAGCGATTCCTCCGATCGAAACTGCAGGAGGCGGGCGAGCAGTACGAACAGCTGCGCGAATCGACCGACGGACAACTCGAGGAGGCCCGCGAGGCCTACGAGGTGGCGAAAAACGCCCGCGGCCTGCCCTCGGACGAGGAGGGCCGGGCGAAGATCGTCTGCCGGCGCTACGCCGAGCGCCGGGCGGCGATGCTCGACGATCAGTTCCGGCCGGCCTGTTACGAAGCGGGCCACCCCGACTGCGAGGGGTGTGCCGAAGACGTCCGCGAGGGACGGATCGAGACCTGGTAAGGCCTCGAGTTTCCAGTTCTCGGGCGTGCGATATCCTTCTGCTCGTTCTCGGACTCGGGACAGGTCGTAGTTACGGCGCCGGCAGGACTGTGTGCTGTGGCGCTGTCGCGCTGTCACGTGGCGAAGCCACAACTCGAGAACACGCAGCTATCGCACCGTCACCCGATTCGGAAACGCAATCGCCGCCCGACTACTGGCCGGACGACGTCGTACCCCGGCGGGTGACGGTTAGTCGTGACCCGCGGGGTCGGTCTCGGCGTTACCGTCTCCGTCGGACGGCCACACCGCCCAGACGACGATCGCGAGGACGATCGCGACGGCAAGGACAACCCCCTCGAGGACCGAGAGTTCGATTCCGAACCACGAGAGCGCGGTACGGAGTTCGACGACGATCGGGATCACGATCGCTGCGACGACGAGGAGGCCGGCCTTGGAGATGCGCATCTACGGTATCACCTCTTGAACGGTCTCGAAGACGGCCGTGGTATCGGGGACGAGCGTGAGGTGGCGCCCCTCGATACCGGGACCGAAGAGGCCGCCGGTCTCGACGATGCTCGCGAGCGGGAGCGTGTACGCGAAGATCACGAGGACGATGGCGATGGCGGTCCAGAGTTTGAGGTTGTCGAGGATCTCCGGGGCGTCCTCGGGACCCGAGAGCGTTCCGGCGTAGGTGTTGTCCGGGATCGCGTCGCTGGACCCGTTGAACGACGTCAGGACCATGTTCAGGAGGAACAGGCCCAGCGAAAGGGTCAGGATGACGGCGCCGAGGGCGACCTGCGCGTTGATTTCGCCGACGGTCCCGGCAGCGGGTTCGAACGCGAAGTTCTCGTACTGCGGTTCGGCGGTCCGGCGGGGCATCCCGAACAGCCCCGAGCGGTGCATCGCGTTCGACATGAACGTCATGCCGATAAACCACAGCAGGACCTGCCCGAGCGCGACCGAGCGGTTCCACAGCGCCTTGCCGGTCATCTGCGGGATGAACCAGTAGGCCGCGGCCATGAACGTCAGCGCGACCGCGGTGCCGACGGTGAGGTGGAAGTGACCGACGACCCACCAGGTGTTGTGGACGAGGTAGTTGATGTTCATCCCCGCGTTGATCATGCCGGAGAAACCGGCCGCGGCGAACATCAGCCCCGCCAGCGCCATGCCGGTAAAGACCGGATCGCGCCACGGGAGCGCCTTGAGCCAGCCCAGATAGCCCTCGCCGCCGCGCTGGCGCGCGCCGTGTTCCATGCTCGCGACGACGGTGAAGGCCGTCAGCAGACTCGGCAGCAGCAGGAACATCGTGTTCGTCATCGCGATGAACTTGTACCCCTCGGCGATGCCGGGGTCCAGATACTGGTGGTGGATGCCCAGCGGCGTCGAGAGCAGCAGGAACAGCACGAAGACGACGCGCGCGAGCGGGTCGCTAAAGAGCTTCCCGCCGGAGAGCTTCGGCAGCATGATGTACCACATCATGTACGCCGGCATCAGCCAGAAGTAGACGACGGCGTGGCCGAAGTACCAGAACAGCGTCCGGGTCAGCAGCGGGTTCACGGAGTCGACGATGCCCATCGACCACGGCAGCAGGAACACGAGGATCGACAGGGCGACGCCGAACGTACAGATGTACCAGAACAGCGTCGTCGTCAACACCATAAACGTCGGCAGCGGGATCCGCTCGTCGGGGTTCTCCGCCCGCCAGGCCCACCACGTCCGGAACCAGTCGACGCCGGCCAGCCAGGAGCCGACGACGAACAGCACCAGCCCGATGTAGAAGAACGGGTGGGCTTGCAGCGGGGCGTAGAACGTAAAGAGCACGTCCGCGTTCAACGGCGCGCCGAGGAATTCCGGCGCGTCCTCGAGGAAGCCGGCGAAGATCGTGACGCCGACCAGCACCGTGCCGACGACCATCATGGCGTACCACGACCACGTGAATCGGGTGTCGACGACGCCCCGATCGAGGCTGGTCGTCACCGCCCAGGTGAAAACGCCCACGAGGAAGAAGATCGTGAACGTGATCGCCAGCAGGACCCCGTGGGCGGTCAACACGGTGTAGTAGTCCGCCGAATCGATAAACCGGAGGACGTCCGTTCGGTGGAGCGCCTGCACGAGGCCGAGCAGGCCGCCGACGGCCAGCGCGAGGAACGAACTCCAGAACGCGGCCTTGATCACCTTCGCTTCAGCGGGGAACCGGTCGAGGTAGGCGTTACGCATCGCCGTCACCTCCGTCGCCGCCGTCAGAGCCACCGGTCCCGTCGTCCGACCCGTTCACCACCGAGACCGTGCCGCTTTCCTCCTCGTCGTCGACGGTCACCGTCCAGTCGTGGTCGCCTTCGCCCAGTTCGTCGGCGGCGACCGCGAACTCGACGGACTCGCTGCCGGCACCTTCGATCGCGACGTCTTCTTCGTACTGCTGGTCGCCGACCTCGAGGGTCACGGTCGTCTCGAGGTCGGTCTGCAGTCCGTCGCTGACGGTCGCGTTGATCGTCGTCTCGTTGCCCGCCGCGACTTCGTCGGCGGCCTCGACGTCCAGTTCTGTCATGTCGAACTCGTCCTCGGGAACGACGTTCAGTTTGCCTTCCATGTCGTGGTGACCTGCGCCGCAGTACTCGTTACAGAGAATGCCGTACTCGCCCGGCTCGTCGAACTCGACGGTCATCTGCGAGACCTCGCCGGGGATGACCATCGTGTTGATGTTCGTGCCGACGACGGAGAAGCTGTGAGTCACGTCTCGACTCGTCACGTAGAACGTCACTTCGCTGTTTGCCGGCACGGTGATTTCGTCGGGGAAATACGACCACGCCTGCGCGACGACGGCGACCTCGTACTCGTTGCCGCCGACGTGTTCGACGCCGGTGTCGCCGAATCGCTCGTGGTCGCCGATCGCGTCGGGGTCGATCGAGCCGCCATCGTCGTCGACCATCGCGATTCCGGGACCGACCGCGCCGTAGGTGATCGTCGCGATGAAGCCGACGATCAACACCATCGCCGCGACCAGCCAGATCTTCTCGTAGGTGTGGATGTTCATGCCAGCCCCACCACCGTCGTGAGCGCCCCGACGACGGTCGGTCCGTTGCCGAGGAATTCGACGAAGTACATGAACAGCCACAGCAGTACCAGTATCGTGAAGTAGATCCCGATCAGGATCAGCGTCCCGATCGGATCGTACTCGTCGTGACCGAGCTCGCGCACGATATCGGGATCATCGGCGCTGATATCGTGTGCCCGATCGGTTTCCGTCGATTCTGTCGCCGAACTCATACAGAGGGATAGGGAAGGGGGAATACTTACGATCCGACCGAAGTTCCCACGGACCGGGAAGTACGACGGGTTTTTAGGTAGTCGACACCCCCACTGAGCAGTATGACTCTCGAGACCGCCACGCCGCGACGCGTGGCCGCCGTCGCCTTGCTCGCGATCGTTCCGGTGTTCGTCTACGGGAGCACCCACTCCGCGGTGGCCGGCCTCGTCAGCGCGATCAACGTCCTGCTCATCTACGGATCGCTGTACGTGGCCTTCTCGCCGGTCGAGGAATCACAGGGCCACGAACACGGACACGGACCCGCCGAAGGGAACGGAACCACCGGCTGAGTTCGAGCGTCGCCACTCGGCGTCGCCGTCCTCGCGCTCGGCACCGTCCCGCACCAGTGCGGGCTGCTGTCGTAGGGCGTTGACCCGCCGGACCCGCCGTTACCGTTCACACGAGCCACCGACATGAGTCGAGAACCAGACCGTCATTCGGAATCACCCGCCCGCGCGTCCGCATCGGCTCCCGGTTCGATGCGCGACGCCTCGAGTCGACAGTCGAATTCGGCTGCAGATTCGGATTCGAATTCAGACTCTAGCGCAGCCGCCGAAGCGGACACCGCCGCCTGCGACCTCTGTGACCTCCAAACGCCGCCCGAGCCGATCACCGCGTCCGACGTCGACGGCACCTTCTGTTGTCGGGGCTGTCTCGAGGTCGCGCGCGCCCTCGAGCAGCACGACGACGCCCCCGACGAGTCGGCGGTGCGGTCGCGAGCGGCCGGGGACGGGACCGATGCGGGCGGTCGCGACCTCGACGAGCTCGACGGCGAGGACGCCTTCCTCGCGGTCGAGGGCATGCACTGTTCCACCTGCGAGGCGTTCCTCGAGACGACCGCCGAGCGCGAGGCGGGCGTGCTGGGTGCGACGGCGAGCTACGCGACGGACACGATCCGGATCGTCTACGACCCCGATCGGCTCGCGGCCGACGACCTCCCCGACCTCGTCTCGGGCTACGGCTACACCGCGGCCGACCGATCGGCTGTCGACCGCGACGCGGGCGACGACGACGGGCTCGCTCGACTGCTGCTTGGCGGCTTCTTCGGCATGATGGTCATGGTGTGGTACGTCCTCTTTCTCTACCCGACCTACTTCGGCCTCGAGCCGGTCGTCGCCTTCGGCGGCTACGAGCGGGCCTTCCTGTCGGCGAACATCTGGCTGTTCACGTCCGTGATCCTCTTCTACACCGGGTATCCGATCCTCCGGGGCGCGTACGTCAGCCTTCGGGCGGGGCAGCCGAACATGGACCTGCTGGTCGCGACGGCCGCGCTCGGCTCGTACGCCTACAGCGCGGTCGCGATCGTCCTCGGCGCGGGCCACCTCTACTTCGACGTCACCGTCGCCGTCGTCCTCGTCGTCACCGCGGGCACCCGCTACGAGCGGGCGGTCAAACGCCGCGCGACCGGCCTGCTCTCGGATCTCACCGAACGCCAGGTCGACGAAGCCCGCCTCGAGAGCGGCGAGACGGTCCCGCTCGAGGCCGTCGACCCCGGCGACCGACTGCTCGTGCGCCCCGGCGAGCGGGTGCCCCTCGACGGCGAGATCGTCGAGGGGACCGCGGCGGTCGACGAGTCGCTGGTCACCGGCGAGTCCCTGCCCGTTCGGAAGGCCCCCGGAGACGAACTCCGCGGCGGCACCGTCGTCACCGATGCGCCGATCGTCCTCGCGGTCGGCGACGAGGCCGAGAGCACCCTCGACCGGCTCGTCTCGCTGCTCTGGTCGATCCAAAGCTCCCGGCCCGGCGTCCAGCGGCTCGCGGACAAACTGGCGACGGTGTTCGTTCCGCTGGTCGTCGCCCTCGCGGTCTGTACGACCGGTATCCTGCTCGCGACCGGCTCGAGTCCGTCGACCGCCCTCCTGATCGGGTTGACGGTCGTCATCGTCTCCTGTCCCTGCGCGCTCGGGTTGGCGACGCCGCTGGCGATCGCCGCGGGCGTCCAGGCCGCCGCGAAGCGCGGGATCGTCGTCGCCGCGGAGACGATCTTCGAGGACGCTCCGGAGGTCGACATCGTCGTGTTGGACAAGACGGGGACGCTGACGACCGGGCGGATGGCCGTCGAAGACGTCCAGACCGTCGACGGGGTCGCTTCCGACGAACTGCTCCGGCGGGCCGGCGCGGTCGAATCCCTGTCGGAGCACCCGATCGCCGCCGCCGTCGTCGAGGCGGCGCCCGGCGCCGCAGCCGACGGGGGTACGCTCGAGACCGAAAGTAACGGCGAGCCCGCAGCCAGCGGCAGGACCGATACCGAGACCAACGGCGGCGGTGATACCGGGACCGGCAGCGACGATGCCGTCGCCGTCGAATCGTTCGAACGAACCGATCGCGGCGTCAGCGGCGTCGTCGAGGGCGAGCGCGTCGTCGTCGGTCATCCCGACTTCTGTCGCGAGCGCGGGCTGTCGGTTTCCGACACCCTCGAGTCCCCGATCGACGACGCCCGCGCGGCCGGTCGGGTCCCCGTCGCCGTCGGCTGGGACGGCCGAACCCGCGGCATCATCGCGGTCGGCGACTCGGAACGCGAGGAACTCGACGCGGCGCTCGAGACGCTCTCGGCGGGCCGCGAGGTCGTCGTCCTCACCGGCGACGAGGGGGCGGCCGCCGATCGGTTCCGCGCGGTCGACGGCGTCGACGACGTCTTCGCGGGCGTTCCGCCGGCGGCAAAAGCCGAGACCGTCGACCGTCTCCGGACGCGGGGGACGGTCGCGATGGTCGGCGACGGGAGCAACGACGCGCCCGCGCTGGCCGCCGCCGACGTCGGGATCGCCATGGGCGGCGGGACGGAACTCGCGACCGAGGCGGCCGACGCCGTGATCGTCGGCGACGACCTCGAGGCGGTCGCGGCGACGTTCGACATCGCCGCGGGAACCCACCGGCGGATCCGGCAGAACCTCGCGTGGGCGTTTTGCTACAACGGGGTCGCGATTCCGTTGGCGATCGCCGGGCTGTTGAACCCGCTGTTCGCGGCCGTCGCGATGGCGGGCAGTAGCGCCCTCGTCGTGGCGAACTCCGCGCGGTCGCTCGGCTCGAGCGAGTGAGGAGATTGAGCAGTGTTGAAAGCCTAAACAGTGGCGGGGTCCAGGAGCCGTGCTGAATACAGGGTGCGTATCTCGCAACGAGAAGGAGGAACGACAGCGTACGAAGCCCATTGTACTGTCCGAAACGCGAGGTCCGTGGCGCGGTACCGGTTTACTCGGTGTTCGTTCCTAGTTTGTCCGCGCCGGCTTCGGCTCGGTCCTTCCAGACGATGGTCCGCTGGCTGCCGGTGAAGTACCGGTACGCGGCATACAGCAGGTTCGGGACGCCCATCGCCCACCAGATCGTCAAGATGGCGATGATGAGGTGGATGCCCGGATTACCGAACTCGCGTCGCACGAGCGTGACTCGGTCCTGAGTCTCCTCCTCGATCTTCCATCCGGATTCGACCTTCGCGGTGACCTCGCGCCGATAGGAGTCGGAACGATCCATACGGCCCCTACGGTACCGAACCGAAAAGGGGTTGCGCCAACGTTCGTTTAGACGGCCGTATTGAAACCCGTAACCGGTGATCTACGTATTCGTTGCCGCGTCCTCGGACCCATCTTCACCCGTACCATCGTCTCCATCGGTGTCGCTGGCCGTTACGATCCGTTCGACCCGCCGCCGCTCGCCGTCCTCGTAGACGTACGTTTCGTCGTCGGCTTCGCCCTCGGTTTGCCGGTGGCTGCCGTCGCAGAACGGAAACGAGTCCGAGAGTCCGCACCGACAGACTGCCACGTCGCCCTTTTCGTCGTCGATATCGTCCGGGTCGAGTTTCCGCGGGCCGGTACCCTCGAGTTCGACGAGTCGCGTCATAGAGGCTACTCGGGGTCGGAGCGTCAAAAACGGTCGCTCGAGCGAGCGGCGACGGCCGCCGCGTGCGCGTCCGGGGACAGTCCGAACGACACCCGTCGCTGCGGGGCGTTCGGCCGCGTGAACGGCAAGATTCTTGGTCGTCGTCGCGCATTCCGAACGTGACAACAGCTATGAGTTCCTACGCCGTGGAGACCCCGACCACGATCGCGCTCGCCGTCGTCAAGACCCTCGTACTGGTCGTCGGCGGGGTCATCACGTACTTCGCGTACAAGGCCTACCAGCGGACGCGCCAGCGACCGTTGGGCTACCTCGCGGGCGGGTTCGGCCTCGTGACGCTGGGCCTGTTCCTCGCCGGCCTGCTGACCGAACTGCTCGGCGTCTCGCTGATGGTGGGGATCCTCCTCGAGAGTCTGCTGGTGCTCGCTGGCTTTCTCGTGATCGCCTACTCGCTGTACGCGACGTAACGTCGGCGTTCACGTTGCTTTCTGCATCCCGCACTATTTTACTCCGCGGCCACGGACCGTGAACTAGACGATGGGCTACAACACCGCGACGAAGACCGATCCGGAATCAGTCGTTCCCGAAGAGGCCGGCGGCATGTGGTTCCTCAAGGAAGAACTCGACAGCGACCACGTCGGGTTCTCGATCCTCGAGCTCGAGCCGGGCGCCGACGGGATGGAACACGACGAGACCGAGAGCGGCCAGGAGGAAATCTACTACGTCGTCAGCGGGACGGTCGAGGTCGCGCTGACCGACGCCGACGAGACGGTCTCCCTCGAGGCCGACGAGCTCATTCGCATCGATCCCGAGGAGAGCCGCCAGATCTCCAATACGGGCGACGAACGGGCGAAGCTCGTACTGGTCGGCGCGCCGCTGTAAGCCGCCGATTCCCGCCTCGAGGTGGCGCGACGAGACCGACACCACCGAGCCGATTTCTCGAGTCCCTCCGAGCGAACAGCCGTCGGTTCGGGTGATCGTCACGGAGCAACGTCTCCATCGGGAGCCCGCTCGGACGCTGGACGCTAGATGCGATCATGTTCGGGGCGGAAGCTTTCGGCCGGGAGTCACTTCGTTCGAACACGCGGTTTAGGATGGCCTAAAACCGGCCGTCTGGCAGCAGTCACAGGGCTGCCGGCCGACCGCTGCAACGGCCGTCTCGAGGTGACTACCGATGGAATCCGTACAAATCGACCCGGACGCACAACTCGGCGAACTCGTCGCATCGAACCCCGAATACGCCCGCGTTTTCGAATCGCTCGACATCGACTACTGCTGCGGTGGCGCCACGTCGCTGGCGACGGCCTGTGAGGAGGCCGACCTCGCGCTCGAGCGGGTCGCCGAGCGCCTCGACGCCGCCGAAGCGGCCGACGATGGAGCGTCCGACCGCGAGTACGAGTGGGACTCCCCGACGCAGCTCGCGAACGTCATCGTCTGGGACCACCACCGGCCCCTGCGGCGGAACCTTCCCGACCTCGAGGCCCTCGTGGAGAAAGTCGCGGACGTCCACGGCGACTCCCATCCGGAGCTACGGGACGTCGAGCGCGAGGTTACGGCACTCGTCGACGACATGTTCCACCATATCGACGACGAAGAGCAGAACGCCTTTCCCATCGTCAAGAAGCTCGATACGGGGACCGAACTGACGGCCGCCGAACGAGCACACATCGAGGACGAAATCGAGCACTTAGAGGAAGAACACGCCGAAACCGCGGATCGGCTCGAGCGGATCAACGACCTCACCGACGGCTACGCGGTGCCCGAGGACGCCTGTGCCAGCTACCGCAGCATGCTCGAGCGATTGGAAGCGCTCGAGCGCGAGACGCACATGCACGTCCACCGGGAGAACAACGTCTTGTTCCCGAAGGCGGAAGCGCTGTTGGCTGAGCGACGATAGCCGCCCGCCGCTACCTCATTCCCACTCGATTTCCTCGCCGCGGCTCGACTCCCGCAGGATGAACGGGCCGATCGCGAGGGTCCGCTTCGCCACCGTCGCGATACGGAGGACGAACGCGATCAACAGGAGAAACGGCGTCACGGCGATCGTCGACGCGACGACGACGATCCAGACGAGCGTATCGATCCCGAGGACGGTCCCCGTCACGGCGTTCGCATCGAAAAACAGCAGCATCGACATCGTCACGACCAGTGCAGGGACGGCGACGTACATCATCGCCCGCGAGAGGTTGATCAACTCCCACTGGAAGTACAGCGTCTTGAAGTGCTCGCGGGCGAGGCCGAAGAACTTCAGCGACTCGAGCAGCCCGTCGTAGGCCTCGCGGGCGTCGTCGGTAAACGAGTCGGCGTGGGCGTTCTTGATCCGGCGCGCCCGGAAGATCTTCCAGGAGTAGTTGTAGTCGAGCGCGGCCTTGAGAACGCCGTAGGTGCCGAACTGGGCGTCCTCGAGTTCGGCCTCGATCGCCTCGGCGTGCGTCGACAGGTTGTCGACGAACTCGTCGACGCGCTCGATCAGTTCGTCGTCCTGACTCGCCGAGACGGCCGCCCGAAAGTCGGTCCCGCGCTCCGCGGAGGTTGCGACGATCGCCCGGAGGAACGAGGACGGTTCCGGCGGGCTAACCGGCGCATCGATGGCTTGCTCGATGTCCGCGCGAAAGTCGAGCGCCCCCTCGAGGCGCTCGCGCTGGTCCTCGACGGCGCCGAGTTCCTGCGAGAGCACGAGCGAGTTGATCGTGACGACGAGCGTGACGCCGGTGATCAGCGCGGTGGTCAGCGCCTGAAACAACGTGTGAACGGGAGTTTTCGTGCCGAGGAGCGCCCGCAGGGAGACGGGACTGAGTTCGCTCGCGAGCAACAGCCCGACGAAGATAAACGCCATCAGGCCGGCCGTCACGAGCCAGCGGTTGGCGTTCAACAGCAGGCGGTGTTTCCACGCCGGATCCGCGCTGCGCTCGGCCATCGTGTCGCTCGGCTCACCGCCGTCGCTCGCGCTCATCGCTCGAGGACGACGATACCAGTCCGCGAGGGAAATAGCTACGGCAGGCGTCGCCGACGCCTGACCTTGCCTTCGAGGCGAGTCATCCGAGATCCTCGTCGCGCTCCGACTCCCGCAGGATAAAGGGTCCCATCGCGAGGGTCCGCTTCGCGACCGTCGCGATCCGGAGGATGTAGACGATGAAGACGACGAACGGCGCGATGCCCACGACGAAGCCCGCGCTGGTGATCCAGACGAGGTTGTCGACCCCCAGCGTCGTCCCGGGAAGCGCTTGCCCGTCGATGTACATCATCAGCAGCGCCATCGCGCTCAGTGCGGGGACCGACACGTACAGCAGCGCCCGCGAGAGGTTGATCAACTCCCACTGGAAGTACAACGTCTTGAAGTGCTCGCGGGCCGGCCCGAAGAATTTCAGCAGCTCGATCATCTCGTCGAGTTCCGCGTCCGCGTCGTCGGAGAACTCGTCCCCGTGGTCGGCCCGAAGCTTGCGCGCGTCGTAGATCTTCCGCGAGTAGTTGAAGTTCAGGGCGTTCCAGATCACGTCGAAGGTGCCGAACTGCGCGTTCTCGAGGTCGTCCTTGACGACCTGTGCGTTCTCGACGGCGTCGTCGACGTAATCCGCGACCTTCGCCTGAAGCTCGTCGCTGTGATCGCCCGCGATCGTCTCCTCGAGGTCGTTCGCCTCCTCCTCGACCCCGTCCACGAGTTCGTAGAGGAAGGCGGCTGGTTCGGGCGGCGTGACGTCCTCCTCCTCGAGCGAGTCCTCGAGATCCTGCCGGAAGTCCATGGCATCCTGCATGCGGTCGCGCTGCTCGCCGACGGCGCCGAGTTCCTGCGAGAGGACGAGTTGGTTGATTGTGACGACGATCGACGTGCCCGTGATGATCGCGCCGATGAACCCCGAGAAGATCCAGAACGTGCCGTTGTGCTGTTCGACGATCGTCCGCAGGGGCGTCAGCCCGAACTGACTGGCCCCGACCAGCGCGACGAAGACGATCGCCAGCACGGCCGCCGTGAAGAGCCACCGATTCAGTCGAAGCAACACCCACAGTCGCGGGCCGCCGACGCCGGCTCGCTGGCTCAACACGCCGCTCGAGTCCGAATCGCTCATTGCGTATACACGAACGGACCACGGCGCCGAACAAAAGCCCTGTCCGGGAGTGAGCAACCCGAGAACCGCGCCTCCCGGCCAGTCGCCGGGTTACAACTGCTCGCAAAGCAACCGCAGGGGGAGAGACGGCGATTGACGCCCGTGCAAACCACGGAAACACTTGTCCGGACGACCGTGATACAACGGCACTACGAACCAATGAGCGAGTCACGCGAGCGCGCGAGCGACGAGACGTCGGACACGATGGTCGATCGCGTCCACGGCGGGCGGCCAGTGCTGTGGTTTCTCGTCAAGGGCAATCGGGTCCTCGTAGCTGCCGCGATGCTCGCCGTCGCCTACGCCGTGCTCGTCGGACTCGGTCAGTTCGGTCCCGGCTCGATCACGAAGCTGTTCGAGCCCGATCCGGTCTTCGCCCTGTTCACCCCGATCATCATCGGGATTATCATGGGCGTTAGCCTCGTGTTGACGTTCAACCAGCTCGTCCTCTCGGAGGAGCTGGGGCCGGTCGGCGATCAGCGCCGGCGGATGGACGACGCGATGGCCTTCCGCGAGGACGTCGAGGACGCCGTCGGCCGCAACACCAGTCCGCCCGAACCCTCCGTCTTCCTCCGCGGGCTCGTGGAATCCACCGGCGAACGCGCGCGCTCGCTCCTCGAGGCGCTCGAGGACGACCCGCACCTCGACGATGCCACGTGCGAAGACATCCGCGAGTACGCCGACGGAATCGTCGCCGACGCCGAGCGGGTCGCCGGCGACCTCGAGGGCCAGCAGTTCGGCCAGTTCGAGGTCGTCGAGTCCGCCCTCGAGTACAACTACTCCTGGAAGATCTACACCGGCCGTCGCGTCCGCAATCGACACGCGGACGCGCTGCCGAACGCCGTCGCCACGGAGTTCGACGAACTGCTGAACGTGCTCGAGTTCTTCGGGCCGGCCCGCGAGCACTTCAAGACGCTGTACTTTCGGTGGGAAATCATCAACATCTCGCGGGCGCTGGCGTACATCGCCCTTCCAGCGCTGGCGGTCGCGGCCTACATGATCCTGATCTTCGAGACGGGCGACGTGGCCGGGACGACGGCGGGGATCGACCACGGGCTGCTGGTCGTCGGCCTGGGGTTCGCCGTCGGCGTGACGCCGTTCGCGATCTTCCTGTCGTACATCCTCCGAATCGTCACGATCGCGAAGTGGACCCTCGCGATCGGGCCGTTCGTCCTCCGCGAGACCGATCGCGGTTCGGACGTGGAGTGGGAGTAAGCGCTCGATCCGGGTGTCATCCTCGCCGTGGCCCGGCTCAATCGTCTCGCTGCGACGACTGCTCGTCGCCGTACTCCACGCTGAAGGGACCCTCGTCGGGGTCCTTTTGTGGAATCATCGGCCCGACCGAGGCGGTGCGGCGCGTGACCGTCGCGGTCCGCAGAATGTAGGAGACGAGCAACGCGAGCGGCGAGAGGACGACGACGATCAGCGCGCTCACCACGTAGGGAAGTAGGGCCGTGCTGATGCTCGGCCCGGTGACATCGGCGTACAGGAGCCCGACGAGGATCGCCGACAGGATCGAGGGCACCCCGCAGTAGATCGTCAGTTGCGAGAACCGAGTTAGTTCCCGCTGGAGGTAGGTCGTCTTGAACTGCTCGCGGGCGACGCTGAACAGCTTCAGGGAGCCGATCAGCTCGTCGAGTTGGTCTTTCGCCGTCGGCGACAGCGAGTCGTCGTACTCGTTTCGCAGGTGCGTCGCGACGTACAGCTGCCAGGCCTCGTCGTAGTTGATCGCCGCCGACACGGCCGAGAACGTGCCGAACGACGACTGCTCGAGCGTTTCGTCGACCCGGTCGGCCCGCTCCTGGACGCTGTTGGTGTATCGGATGACCGTCTCGCGGACGTCGCGGTCGTCGTGGTCCGCGACGGTGTCGGCCAGTTGCGCGGCCTCGTGTCTGATCGAGTCGACGATCAACTCGAGTACGCGCGCGGGTTCGGCCGGAGCGGCCGGGATGGCGGCCTCCGCCGCGACGTCCTCGCGGAAGTCCACGACGCTCTCGAACCGGTCGCGCGCTTTCCCCGCCGAACTGAACTCCTGAGAGAGGATGAGCTGGTTAACTGAGACGACCAGGGTCACGAGCGAGAACGTCCCGGCGATCATGCCGCTGGCAACCCGCGTGACGGAGTTCGGGTTGAGGAAGTTGACGATGCCGAGTTCGTGTAACCCGACGATCAGCGCGAAGATGGCGACCGAGACCAGTGCCGTGACGGCCAGCCGGTTCCCCTGAATCAGGAACCACTCGTAGAACTGCGTCAGCGGTCCTGCCTGTCTCCCGACGTCAGCCCCGTAGGACTCGAGCGTCTCGTCTGTCTCGGTCTCGGACGACCCCATACTGATACGGTCCACGGTGTTGACAATAAGGGCCTGCGTTGCATACGGCCACGCGGGGTCGATTCCGGTGCGAACTGAGCGGCCGGTCGCTGGAGTCGGTCGGCGGACCGCCGTCGAGGTGCAATGTTCAGGGCTTACACTGAAATGCGTCGGCGGTGTCGCGCTAGTACATGCTCGGTGAGGGAACCGACCTGTCCACGAGGGATCGAGGGCGATGACGCGCTCGGAGTCGACGAGCCGGTCACGCCGCCGCCTCCTCGCGTCGCTCGGTGCGGGCGCCGTCGCGGTAGCCGGAGCCGGCTGTACCGGCAGCGGCGGTCTCGACGGCGAGCCGTCCTACGAGGAAGGCAACGTGGGCGACGTCAACGCCAGCAGCGACGCCAACCGCTCCGCCGAGGAGATGGTGACGGCCGAGGCGCTGGCCCAACAGGAACCGAACAACTCGGTGACGCCGCTCGAGTCGCTCTCGCTGGTCGACCACGAGTTCGTCGTCGAGGACGGCTACCTCGGCTCGACGATCCAGGGGACGGTCCAGAACACGGGCGGCGACCGAGTCCAACTCGTCGAAGTCCGGACCCGGATCTACAACGGCTCCGGTAATCTGATCGGTCGCTACTTCGCGAGTACGGGCGATCTCGACGCCAATGCGGCGTGGGAGTTCCAGGTGGTCGTGCTCGAGGCGCCGGCCGACGTCGCGGCGTACGATATTACGGTGCTGGGAACGCCGTCCTGACCGTTGTTTGAACGCCGTTCCCGCGGCTGTCCGATCCGTGATCGGCTATTCGGTCGCTAAAATCACAGGTGAAACCTAGTCGCGTCGCTCGCCACTCGTCGTCTCGGCAACCGAAACGGGATGGTCCAAAACCGGCTACTCAGGCGTTCTCTTCGTCCTGCAGCTCCGCGAGTTCGGCTTCGACGTCCGCTTGATCGTCCTCCTCGAGTTCGGTCAGCTCCGCGTCGTCGACCTCGGTTTCGGATTCGGCCTCTGTCTCGGTTTCGGCGTCCGCGTCGGCCGTCTCGGCGTCGGCAGCCTGGGCCTCCGTTTCCGCCTCGCCCTCGCCGACCTCCGATTTGAGCGTCTCGAGTTCGGCCTCGACGCCGCTGTCGGTCGATAGCTGCTCGAGTTCGCGGTCGATGTCGTCCTTGTCCGAGAGGACGTCCTCGAACGCGCCGGACTCGTGGAGTTCGTCCATCGCGGCGGCGCGGGCCTCCATGTCCTCGGTCTGTTCCTCGGCGCGCTCGATGGCGCGGCCGACGTCCTCGAACTCGTCGCCGGTCGCCGTGATCGCCTCCGAGACCTGTGAACTCGCCTTGGCGGCCTCGTGGCGGGCCTTCATCGTCTCCTTCTTGGTGCGGAACTCCTCGATGCGGCTCTGGAGTTCGTTTTTCTGCTCGATTAGTTGGTCCTGCTGGCTCTGCAGATCGGAGATCTGGCGCTCCAGATCCTCGATCTGGTTCATCTTCGTCTTCTTCTTCTCGAGCGCACGCCGCGCCAGGTCCTCCCGGCCCTGCTGGACCGCGGTGCGGGCCTGTTCGTTGTGCTTCTCGACGTTCTCCTCGAGCCGGCGCTTTTGCATCTCGAGGCGTTTTTTCTGCGTCGTGAGGTCGGCGATACCGCGTTTGACCTCCTGAAGCTGGTCTCGCATCTGCTCGTAGGAATAATCGAGCGTCTCGGTCGGGTCCTCAGCCCGGTTGAGCAGCGAGTTGATCTTCGACCGGATGACGTAGGAGGTCCGAGAGAGGATGCCCATAGTCGTACGTATCGCTCGTCATCCTTAAAAACATCACATCAATAACAGACAACGAACGGATCCGGCGAGTTGGACCGAGAGCGCGGGGATAGCGTCGATTCCACCTCGGACGTCCCCAATCGCCACCGCGGCGACGTACGGCGGACCGCACGGCATGTCCCGGGATCTGTCACCGACCGACGGCGCGTCGGGCTCCCGGACGGACGATCGCGACGGCGGCGTACTGAACTTCGCGGTCGCCGCCGGACTCGAGAAGGCGACCGCGGTGCACGCGCCTCACAGCATCGGCGTTTCTCAGCACTGAATACTAATACCGGTCGCTGAGACAGTTCCCACGAATGACGATCGCCGATACGCTCGACGGCTGGTCCGAAGGCGATCTCGAGGTGGACGACGCGTCGCTTCACTACTACCGCAGCGGCGGTGGCGGGCGTCCGTTCGTGGTCGCACACGGCATCACCGCGGACGGCCGCTCGCGGATCCCGCTGGTCGAGCCGCTCGCCGACGCCGGCTACGACGTCGTGACCTACGACGCTCGCGGCCACGGGCGCTCGGGCGCCCCCGCGGACGGCTACGAGTACGCCGATCAGGCGGCCGACCTCGTCACCCTCGTCGACGCGCTCGAGCTCGAGGAGCCGGTTTTGTACGGCCACTCGATGGGTGGTACGACGGTCGCAGTCGCGGCGGCGACCCGGCCCGACCTGCCGCACGCGGTCGTGCTCGAGGATCCCGAACTGCTGCTCGGACTGGACGCGGGCGACTCCGCGGCCGACGACGTCGACGCGGACGGCGAGAACGGATTCCTCGAGACGATTACCGAACGGATCCGCGGACAGCCGGCCGCGTCTCGGGAGGAGTTGCTCGAGACCGACGCCGGGCTTCGGACGCTCGCCGACGCCGGTCGCGACCGCCTCGCGACGCTGCTGGCCGACGCGTACCTGCGCGTCGATCCGAACGCCGAGGGGGTCCTCGCGGCCGATCGCGTCGACGTCGCCGAGGTCTTTCCCGCTATCGAGGCGCCGACGCTGATCCTCAAAGCCGACGCCGGCCCGGCGGCCCGCGAGCGCCACCGCGAGGCCGCGTCGCACCTTGCCGACGGTCGACTCGTCCACGTCGACGGCGCCGGCCACTGCGTCCTCCGAGACCGACACGAGCGGGCCGTCGACGAGATTCAATCGTTCCTCGAGGAGCGCTGACGGCCCCGAATTGATTATCCCGCGGCCGGAACGCTCGAGCATGACCGACGTTCTCGTTCCCGGCGGGCGCGACGTCCGCGGGACGCTCGAGGAACCCGCGGACGGCGAGCCGGATGCGATCGTGGTCGCCTGCCCGCCCCACCCACAGCAAGGAGGGTCGCGAAGCGACCGCCGCCTCGTCGCCGTCGGCGACGTCCTCACGGACGCGGGGATCGCCTGCCTCCGATTCGACTACGGCGAGTGGGACGAGGGCTACGGCGAACTCGCCGACGCCCGAAACGCCGTCCGCTGGGCCGCCGACCGCTACGAGCGCGTCGGCCTGTTCGGCTACAGCTTCGGCGCGACACTCGCGCTGCTGGCCGCCGCCGAGTCCGAGACCGTCGACGCCGTCGCCGCGCTCGCCCCGACGGCGCGACTGGCCGACGACCTCGACGCCGTCGCGGCCCTCGAGTCGATCTCGTGTCCGGTGCAGGTGTGCTACGGCGAGCGGGATCGGACGGTCGAGTGGGAGCCGATCGTCGAGTCCATCCGGGAGACAGCCGCTGAAGCAGAACGAGACGGTGACAAAACCCTCGTCGCCCTTTCGGGCGACCACTTCTTCGTCGGCCAGCAGACGTCGATCGCCGACGATGTCGTCGCGTTTTTCGAATCGAGACTCCGCGAGTCGGGCGACCGGCGGTAACGACGCGTGTGAGCGACTCGAGCCCGATCGCACCCCTCGAATCAGTTGCTTACTGCTCTCGAAGCCACCCTCTGGCGTCGTCGCGGTCGTCGAAGATGCGCGAGGTCGTGTTCGAGCCGACTTCCTGGACGAGATCCTCGACCGAGAGGTTCGCGACGACGCTCTCGGGCTGGACGATCGCCATATTCGACAGCGAACTCTCGAACGCTCGCGGGTGCCACTCCTCTTGGGTCCACTGCTGGTCGTCCTCCGACAGGGTTCCGAGATCCCGCAGGTCCGCGAGCCAGTTGGCAGCGCCCTTCTCGATCGCCAGATCCAGCCCGGCGTTCAGCCCCTCTCGATACGTTTCGCCCGTCGCGAAGTCGTGCCAGTTCATGACGACAGCCTCGAGGGACGAGTCCCATTCGACCGTCAAGACGTCGGATTCGTAGTGTGCCATGGGGCAGATTTGGTTATGCCGGTACCGTAAGGATTTTTGCCAGTTGTTGGGTCGCTGACTGCATTCGTGGCAACGGAAAATGTCGTTCGCTGCGTCTATTCACCCATCGCCCAATACGCATATCCGACGCGCGGTGGAATCGGCTTGCAATGGACCTACTCGAGGAGCAAGTCGCAGTCATCACCGGTGCGGGTTCGGGAATCGGACGGCAGACGGCGAAGACCTTCGCCGAAAACGGCGCCGCCGTCGTCGTCGCCGACGTGGACGTCGAGGGCGGAGAGGCGACCGTCGAATCGATCGCCGACGCCGGCGGCGAAGCGACGTTCGTCGAGGCGGACGTCTCCGATCCGGAAGACGCCGAAGCGATGATCCAGACCGCCGTCGAGGAGTACGGCGGGTTGGACGTCCTCTACAACAACGCAGCGATCGAGGGGCCGGTCGCCCGCCTCGACGAGTACGATAACGACGACTTCGAGCAGATTATCGAGGTGAACCTGAAGGGCGTCTGGTACGGGATGAAGTACGGAATCGAGGCGATGCTCGAGGACAGCGGCGGCTCGATTATCAGCGCTTCCTCGATCGCCGGCGAGGTCGCGGTGCCCCAGTACAGCGGCTACGGAGCCGCGAAGGCGGCCGTGAGCCAGCTCACGAAGTACGCGGCGATCGAGTACGCCGAGGACGGCATTCGCGCGAACGCGATCGCGCCGGGGATCGTCCGCACCGAGATGATCGAGCGCAGCATCGAGGACCACCCCGAGATGGAAGAGCAGTTCCTGAACACCGAGCCGATGCCGGGATTGGCCGATCCCGAAGAGATCGCGAACGCGGTGCTCTTCCTCGGCTCCGACCTCTCCTCGCGCGTGACCGGCGTCACGCTGCCCGTCGAGGGCGGCTACCTCGCGCAGTAGCGGGACCCAGTTGGCCCACTTTCGGACAGGCGGGAAGCCAGATCCGGCGCGACCGCGATCGCGATCGATACCGAGAGCAAATCGCTACGCGCGTTCGGTATCCACGTCCCGACTCGAATTCGGACTGGTCGTCGGTCCCTCGAGGACGCGGTCGGGTTCGGCGCCGGGTCGTCCCGTCGACTCGGTTTCGGAGCCGATCCCTCTCGTCCCCTCGGTCTCGACGAGACGCTCGAGTCGCCGCTCGAACTCGTCGTCGCCGAGTTCGCCGGCTGCGTACCGTTGCCGAAGCGTTTCGATCGGATCCGCGGGCCGGTTTCCGTGGTTTCCGCGACCACCGCGACCTCCGGGAACGGTGTCAGCGTCGGCGGCCCGAGCGACGGAGCGGCGATCCGCGGGCGACGCCGAGTCAGGTGCGGCGTTCGCCTCTCGAACGACGCCGACCGTCAAACACCCGGCGATCGCGAAGAGGACGGCGCCGAGGAGGAGATACGGCGGGGCCGCCGGAACGTCGCGAGTTAACTCCCACACCCCCTGTATCGTCGTCGGAACGGCGATCGAGGCAGCCACGATCGCGACGACGGTCCGACCGGCAGGACTCCGCGGCGCGTACCGGTGGAGCAGGTCGTACATCGCTCGAGTAATGTCATTCGAATGTGAAAAAGTTAGGGTGAACGCGCGGCGGACGCACAGCCGATAGCTCCGTCACCGTCGAGCAGTAGGACAACCGCAGTCGCGGTCCGTCACGCAGCACACTCGCGGACAATCGTTTTCCGCGCTCGCGGGGTACTCGTCGCCGTGAGCCGAACGACCGACCGACGGCGCGACCGAGCGCAGCGATGACCGCCGACCGTTCGCCGCCGGTTCATCGCGCCGAGACGTGGAGCGAACTGCAAGAACTGCTCACCGCGGAGATGTGGATGCCGGACATCGGCCGCCACCGCTCCCCGTACGTCTTCCGGGGCGTTCCCGACAGCAACCACGCCCTCGAGACGTCGATCAAACGGTTCGTCGGCGACTCCGGCGAGTGGAAACTCGAGTCGCTGCTGCTGCGGAACTTCCTCCAGTACGCCTTAAACGAGATCGAGGAGCCGGAGTCGGTCTGGCACCTCCTCTCGATCGCCGAACACTACGGGCTGCCGACGCGGCTGCTCGACTGGTCGTTCTCGCCGCTGGTCGCGACGTACTTCGCGGTCCGGGACGGCGACACCGCCCACGACGGGGCGATCTGGGCCGTCGACTACCGCAAACTCCACGAGAACCTGCCGGATCCGTATCGACGCGTGCTCGAGCGGACGCCGACGGACGTGCTCGACGTCCACCTCCTCTCGAACGCGACGCTCGAGTCCGACGCGGCCGACGCGGCCGCCGCAGGGTCGGAGCCGGCGCGGAACCTGGACGACGTCGCTCGACTGGACGACCTCTGGAGCGAGCGCTGGGCCGTCGACGCCGACGCGGATCCGGACGGCCAGTACGTCCTGTTCTTCAGGCCGCCCGCGATCGACGACCGCATCGCGAACCAGTCGGCCGTCTTCTCGTTCCAATCCGATCCGCGGCTGGCGCTCGACGCGTGGCTCGCGGATCGTCCCGACTGCTACCGAAAGATCGTCGTGCCGGGCGATCGCAAGCTCGAGTACCGCGACAAACTGGACCAGATGGGCGTCAACCACCGGACGCTGTTCCCCGATCTCGAGGGGTTGACGACGTGGTTGAAGCAGTACTACCGGCCGGCGCCCGACTGATTACCGACGCAGCGCGGCGACGGCCAGTTCGAGGTACTCCAGAAACGAGGCGGTCGGCGTTCCGGGCATGTAGATCGGGGGCTCGGGCCGCTCGAGCCGAACGCCGGTGATCGGATCTTCGAATTCGGGTGCGTCCATGGACTCGCTTTGGACCGGAGGTATTTACGAATTCGCAGTTATCGTTTGCAGATCCTCAATCAATAATAGACATAGGAAAAACCGCGCACGGAACTGTGAGTCGCGACCGGCGACGCTCGAGGAGTGCAGCGCGGAAGGAAGGTGACGTTCGGGGTAGTGAAGCGGGCTGTCCCGAGTGCGGCGACGGTCAGTCCCGGCCGTGCCGGGTCAGACACTTCGAGAGCCCGATCAACTCGACGGGTTCGGAGTTGTCCGGCGAGTAGACGACCATCTGGCCCTTCTCCATGTAGGGCACCTTGGACTCGAGGTTGCTCGGGATGTTCACGCTCTTGATAGCGTCCTCGTCGCCCAGATTCAGCACGACGGTCGTGTTGATCTGCTTGAAGACCGCGTCGTCGATGTCCTGCGGGTCCTGCGTGATGAGGAAGAGGCCGAGCCGTTCCTTGCGGCCCTGCTTGGCGGCTTCGGTGAACTTCGTGATGACCTTGCCTGCCTGCACCGAGTCCGCGTCGGTCAGGAAGTTGTGGGCCTCGTCCATCCCGAGCACGAGCGGCGTCTCCTTGATCCGGTCGTAGGTCGGATCGTTCGAGAGCTTCTGGTCGATCAGCAGCGAGGAGAGCGCGAGGACGACGGTTTCGGCGGCCCGCGTATCGTTGATGTGGTAGGTCGGGACGACCGAGAGCCCGCCGGGGCGGACGAACTCGTGGACGAGGTCGGTGATCGGCCGCGCGTCCTGGTCGAAGACGTGGTCGAACCCCAGCACCCGGCGGCGAACGGCGTCGAACGTCGCCTCGTGGACGCGCCCGGACTCGTCGAGTTCCTCGCGCAGGGCGGGGTCGTCGAGGAAGGTCGTGAACTCCTCGTAGGTCGCGTCGGCGCCGTACTGCTTGCGGAACCGCGGCAGGAGGACGCTGACCAGCGCCCCGTACTGGTTGTCGTTCAGACCGCTGCCGGCGACCAGCCACGGGTTCTCGTGGACCATCGAAAACGGGATCGTGAACTCGACCTGCTCCGCGCGGTGGTGGCCCGCAGAGTACGAGGCCGACCCCACCTTCGGGACGAACGCCGTCGTGTCGTCGATCCCGCCGTAGGCGACCCCCTCGCGCTCGAGGCGTCGCGCGAACTCGTCGTCCAGATCGGGGTTGTCGTCGTGCATCTGGGCGTACTCGTCCTGCGGGTCGAACTGGACGACCGCGGGCTGGACGGAGCGGCCGTCCTCCATCGGATACGTCCGTTCGTCGGCGAGGTACTGCCGGAGAATGTTCTTCGCGCCGTGGGTCTTCCCCGACCCCGTGCCGCCGGCGATCAGGGTGTGCCGGAAGACGAGCGGATCCCCCGAGTCGTAGTCGTCTTTCAGCCGGTAATCGATGGTGGGCGGCGACGCCGCGGTCTTTACTTTCTCGCCGCCGACCGAGAGGTGGCCGAGGAAGACGCCGTCCTCGGGCATCTTCAGCCCGGTCTTGATCTCCTCGGAGTCGGTCGCCTGCTCGACGACGGTCTGGGGTTTGGGCACGCGGTCGGTCATCCGTCGCTTGAGTTCGCCGTCGTCGTCGTAGAGCACGGCGACCGGCTCGAGTTCGGCGACGAACTTGTAATCGGCCTCCTCGACGCCGTCGGTCCGCATCGCGCGACGGGCGTGGATCTCCGTCGCGTCGTCGGCGTGGTACTGCTGGGCGTACTCGAGTCCCGTGATCCGGCAGAACAGGGTCTCGCCGTCGGGGTAGGGCGCCACGAGGTAGCTCCCGATGCGGATCGAGGAGCGGTTCCCTCGCGTGATGTACGCTCGCAGCGACGTTTCGTCGCCGTCCTCGGCGATGCGCAGTCCCTGGGAGACGCAGATCGCGCCGATGCCGACGTCCTCGCCGCGCGGCTCGACGCTGGTCGGCTCGAACTCGTCGCCGGCGCCGGCGTCGCCGTTCGATTCGGGGCTCGAGGCTGCGGGCGAGGTCGAAGTCGCGTTCGTGGATGCGTCCGTGTGCATTCCATCGGAGTCCGGCGGGGACGCCGATGCGCTCGCGTTCGCACCGGTCGCCTCGTCGGCCGCCTCGGAATCGGCGTCCGAATCGGCGTCGAAATCGCCGAAGTCTCCCAGATCGGTCATATCACTCCCATCCGGCCCATCCCTAAAACGCGTTTCCCTCCCGCTCGGGAGAGTGTCTACCGTTGCGATCGGTTCCGACGGACGGCGAGCCCGCTCAAAACGATGAGTACGGCACCGACACCGGCCGTTCCGACGATCGTAAATCCGGGAATCGACTCGGTTGCGTCGGCCGTCTCGGCTGACCCCGATCCGGCCGACTCGGTTGCGTCATCGCCGTCTGCGCCGTCGCCGGTCGTCGAATTAGTATCGGCCGTCTCCTCGAGGTCGAACTCGTCGGGATCGGGATGATCGAACTCGTCGGGCGCCACTCGCTCGCCGCCGCCGTCGATCTCGATCGTCGTCGGCTCGTCGACGACGGGCGTCGGCCACTCGCTCGTGAGGGAGACGTCGGTCGCGTCGAACGCGATGTCGGTCGTCGCGGCCGGCGCGTCCTCGGCGACTTCGACGGTCACCGTCGCGATCGTCCCGACGCCGCTGACGCCGCCAGCGTCGGGGTCGCGGCGCTGCTCGAGGATGGCCGTCCCGTTCTCGTCGGCGATGGTCTCAGCGGTCTGGACGTCAACGCCGCTGTCGTTGCCGCTGCCGTCACCAGCGAGCCACGGCCCCTGTTCGACGTCGACGACCGAGAGGTAGTCGGGGTGGTACTGTGCGACCAGCCGCACGGCCTCGACGCCGGCGTCGTGGCTGCCGGCGCTCTGGAGGACGACCTCGAGTTCGACCGTCTCGCCGGGGGCGACGGTAACTGTGTCCGGCTCCGACCAGACGATCGCGGTCTGATCGCCGGCGGCGACGGGTCCGATCGCGGTCGTCACACAGAGGGCAATAACGAGCGTCGCGAGGACGACAAGCGAGACGGCGCGCCGCGCTCGAGTTGGGCCGGTCATGGGTAGCTGGCGGGCGAGGCGGTTAGTGGTCGCGGTTTCGGTTGGGGATTCGGGTCCAGATCCGGGTCAGCCTGGGAGTCCGCGTGCTCACTGCGGCGCCGAATCGACTGCATTCGACAGTCCATTCGTTGACGAGCGGCTTAGTCCCTCGGTGCAAAGCGTTCGGACGCGAAAAGGGGTCGGCGACGGATCGGGATCGGAAGCGCTCTGCTCGGCTCGGTCTCGGTCTCGGTCTCGGTGGTTGCTTCCTCGGCGCGGCAGCGATTACGGGATCAGCGAGACGGCGTCGGTCTTCGGGGTAGCATCGACCAGCCCGGCGTCGGGGTCGTACTCGAGGACGTCGACCGCATCGAGGGCGGGCAGGTGGGCGTGGTGGAGTTCGATCTTCGCGGTTTCCGTCTCCGCGGGCGCGATCGAGTCGCGGGCCGCGAGCGCGGTGGCGAGTCGGTCCAGCGACAGCGAGCCGTCGCTCTCGTGGACGAGTCGGGCTACGCGAAGGCGGGTCGGATCGACGACCCGCTGGAGCAGTTCGTCGTCAGCGGGGGTATCGGTCTCATCGCTGTCGGCGTCGGCGTCACCGTCGGCAGTCTCCTCGAGCAGCGATGCGAGCGCCGCCGGGCAAAGCTGCGGTTCGGTGACGAGTTCGACGCCCGTCTCGGCGTCCCACTCGATCAGGCCGCAGTCGGCCAGCCGCGGGAGGTGGTTGTGAAGGAGGCTGAGCCGAACCTCGTGGCGAGCCTGGCCGTTCGGAACGTCGAGGTCCTCTCGCTGGATCAGTTCGGTCGTGAGATCGAACAGCGAGTAGCGGTCGGCACCGCTCTCGCCGTCCGTACCGCTGGTCAGGATTTCCAGCAGGTACACCCGCCGCGGATGGCTGCAGGCCTCGTACTGTTCCGGTGGGACGTCGTAGAGCGGGTCCCGCTCGCTGGTGTCGCCGAGGTGAGCGTCCGAACTCATTACACTATGCAAGCATAGCAAGGGGGATAAGCCCGTTTCCAAAACGATTTGGGTACAGAATGTGATATTACTTCCGTAAGTCGCTCGTAACCGACCCAGGCACGAGAAATACCGCGATAGACGGTTTCTTCAGCATTATCCGACTGTACGATTATCCAAATAGTATCTAATTACGGATAGTTCCGGAAGTCGGCCGATCGATCGTCCGCGGCGCGTAGCAGCGGATTACTCCGACTCGTGGCGCGGGCGAGCGGGGAGCACGGTCGCGGTCGTACGGCGCGTTTCACCGCGCTCGCCAACGAGGACGGTCTTTTTGCGTCTGCGCCCCGTAACAGCGGTATGATCATGGTCCGCGGTCGCGCCGGCGGCACCGAACTCACCGGAACGCTGTACGAACGCGGTGAGCGAGCGCCGTCGTTCCGCGGCGCTCCCGATCAGGACGCCGCGTACGTCTGGGTCTGCGACGAGTTCTACGAGGTCGATACCGGCGGCTCGACCCAGCGCGTCGACGACCGGGAGGTCAACGTCGCCTTCGAGTCCCCGATGCCCCGAGGGTTCGACACCCGCGAGCAGGCCCTCGAGAACGCCAAGGAGCACATCCGAACCCAGTTCGCCCGAATCGGGGTCGACCCGGCCGACGTCGACCTCGAGGTCGAGAAGGCGGAACGGCCGACCGAGTAATCGCTGACTAGCCCGCTACCGATTCGTTTCGTCGCCGGAGACAGAAGCGTTCCTCCCGTCGTTTCAACTGTGCCGCAGCGTCCTGACGAGGCAGAAACCGAGGGTCAATCCGGCGATGATGGCGGTAAAGCCCGGTATCTCGTCGCCAGCGCCGACGGGCTCGTCGGTCGCTCCGTTTTCCGAGCCGCTGTGGGTATCGCTCGAGTTCGAATTCTCGCTCGAGTCTGCGTCGTCGTGGTTCGCATCACCGGTGCTCGCCCCATCATCTGCTGTAGTCTCGAGCGCGTCGGGATCGGGGTCCGGATGGTCGAAGTCCGAGGCCGGAACCGACTCGCCGCCGCCGTCGATTTCGACGGTGACATCCTGCGCGTACAGGGCCAGCGGCCACCCGCGGGCGGGTTCGACGCCGGTTTCGCTGACGTTGATCGTCGTCGTCGCCGGCGGCGCGTCGTCGGCGACGCGAACCGTCATCGTCGCGAGCATCGCGTTCCCGGTCGCGCCGCCGGCGGGCGGATCGCGTCGCTGCTCGAGGACGGCCGTCCCGTCGGCGTGCGCGAGCGTTCGCTCGGCGCGGACGGTGGTCTCCTCGCCCTGCTCGAGCCACGGCCCCCGCTCGAGGTCGGTGATCTCGAGGTAGTCGGGATGGTACCGTGCGACGAAATCGACGGTCCCGACCCCGACGCCGCCGTGGCCGCCGTCGCTCTGGAGTTCGATCTCGACGGAGAACGTCTCGCCCGGATCGGCTTCGACGGTCGACGGCGAGGGTCTGATGACGGCGCTTCGATCACCGGCGCTGACGAGCGCCGGGACGGCGAGCGCGGTCGCCGCGACGAGGAGGAGCGCGAGGGCCACCGCACGACCGGCGACGATAGCTCTCGAGTCGGGATGCGCGGCGGGCAGACCGCCGTCGCTCGAGCTGTCGCGATCTCGCTGGGTTCGTGCTGGGGGACTCATGGTAACCTGGATTCGTGGGTCGAGGGTCGAAATCGGCGCCGTCTCGCGGCGAGGCGATTACTCGTCGGTTGGCGACTTCGATTGTTTGCCCCGACCGTCGGAGTCACTGCTGCGTCCGCGAGCGTAGAGGTACGCGCCGGCACTGCCGCCGGTAACCGCGGCGAGCGGTCCGAAGCCGGGGACGCTATCGCCGTCCGCGTCCTCGGTACCGTCGCTGGAGGACTCGCCGCTATCATCGTCATCACTGCTCGAGTCGTTGTCGCTCTCGTCACCGGACTCGTCCGTCTGCGCCCCCTCGAGCACCGCGGCCGCGTCGACGGGCGCCTTGAACCGGAACCGATCGTAGCCGCTCGAGTTCGGCACCTCGTAGTCGTACGCCCAGTCGTCCTGATCCGGGTCGTAGCCGCCGAACAGCCGCAGCGCGGGGTCGTCGACCCCTTCGACGAGAGCAGTTAGGGACGCCGCGTCGAAGATCACGTCGATAGTGTCTCCCTCGGCGTTCACGGCCGTCGGCTCGAGGTCGTCGCCCGTGCGAATCACGGCCCGATAGTCGGCAGGGTCGGTCCCGACCTCGGCGGCGCCCTCCGGAACGGGGGCGGTGAGCGTGATCTCGTCGCCGTCGCGGGCGACCGAGGCCGCGTCGACGGTCTCGTCGACGCGAATCATGCGGTTCTCCCGCTCGGGTGCGACGGTGTCGCGCTGCTCGAGTTGCTCGAGGACGAACGGCCCCTGGAACTGGCCGGATTCGAGGACGACCTCGGCTTCGGAGAGCACCTCTGAGTTGCCGATCGAGTAGTCGTTGTGCGCGAACGTGTAGGTCGCCTCGGGGTCGATCGGTTCGCCGCCGACGAAGACGTTCTCGACGCCCGCGTCGTCCCCGTGGCCGGTCCACTCGTAGGAGAGGCCCGACACCTGGATCGCCGGCTGCGCGCCGAAGTCCGGCGCCGGGTGGGGTCGGAGCGCCTCCTCGAGGTAGTCGATCACCTGCTGGCCGGTCGCTTCGACGACGAGGATCTCGTTGGGGAACGGGAGGATGTCCATCACGTCCGCGCCGGTGATCTCGCCGGGGCCGTAGGTCGAGTCGCTGCGGATGCCGCCGGCGTTGTTGGCGGCGATGTCGACCTCTATGTCGCCGATCTCGCCCACATTCCGCATCGCGTCGGTCATGAGGTTGCCCCAGTTGGTCTCGATCGCGTAGTTGTTGAACGTCGCGTCGAGTTCGACCTCGCTCTCGAAGGCCGGTTGGCCGAGTCGCTCCTCGAGGTCGGCGAGCCACTCGTCGGCCAGATCGGCGAGGCCCTCGTCGGGTTCGATCTCGTCGGTGTAGCGGACGTTGATCTGGTCGTACTCCTCGACTTCGGGATCGGGATCCGAGTCGGGTAGCAGGAGGTCGGTCCGCCGCCAGTCGACCAGTCCGCCCTCGGCGTCGAGCGTGATCGCGCCGACGTGGTCGAACTCGTCGCCAAACTCGCTGATGACCGTCCCGTCGACGATGTCGGGTTCGTCGAAGACGACGCCGGAGTGGGAGCCGACGATCGCGTCGAGCCCGTCGACCTCCCGGGCGAGGGTCTCGTGGACGCCCGTCGAGACGTGCGAGGCGCAGACGACGACGTCCGCGCCGTCCTCGCGGAGCGACTCGACCGCCTCCTGGGAGGCCTCGACGTAGCCGAGCACCTGCCACTCCGCGGGGTAGTCGGTCAGCGAGTGGAAGTTCTCGGAGACGAGCCCGAAGACGCCGACCGTCAGGCCGCCCGCCTCGAGCGTGGTCCACCGCTCCGTCCCCGGAACGGGGTCGCCCGCGTCGTCGAGCAGGTTCGCGACGACCCACGGGAACTCGCTCTCCTCGAAGCGGGTCGTCGCGACGTCGGCGCCGAAGTCGAACTCGTGGTTGCCGACGCCGTCGACGGCGAGGTCCGTGTGGTTCAGTGCCTCGACCATGTGTTCACCCTCGTACTCGAGACCGAGCATCGACGGCGCGAAGTCGTCGCCGTTGCCGACGAACAGTCCGTTGTCGGCGTCGGCGAGCAGCTCCTCGACGACCGAGTAGTAACGGGCGAGGCTCAGTTCGTCCGCCGAGGCGTCGCGGAAGCGACCGTGAAAGTGTGTGTCGTGGACGAGCGTGACGGTTCCGTCGGTCGTGCTCGCCGCACGCGTTCGGTCCGTGGCGGGGAGCAGCGCGGCCGCCGACGCACCCGCGGCCGCGCCGAGGAAGCGGCGGCGACTCCGGTCGACGTCGTCGTTCGTCCCGTTTCGAGTCCGACTCGCTGACTCTCGAGCCATGGGGAGAGTCCGTCAGAAGAGTAACTAATACGTTTACAATTCAGTAGCATTTGGTAATAGTCGTCACAGTACCGGACCGGATATCGTCGTCCGCGTCAGTAGCCCGCGGCCGCGTCTCCGTCTCCATCCCCGTTCCACCGGTGGTCGTCGTAGGTCCGGTCCTGACTCGTGTCGAAGGCCGTCTCGAAGGACTCGCGGAGCGACCGCTTTTCCGAGCGGCTGATCCGCGCGAGTTCGTCGGCTTTCTCGACGATGGTCGGCGGGCCGTGCGCGACCGCGACGTCCTGCAGCACCTGCATCGTCAGCGCCTCGCGGGTCTCCGGATCCCGCGTGAAGGCGTAGGGCGCCTCGACGCGATAAATCAGGTCGTCCCGGGGGTCGTAGACGACGAAGAAGGTCACCTCGTAGTCCTCGAGCGAGCGGTGGCGCTCGACGCCGAGCGCGTCGCCGTCCGCCGAGAGCGCCTGATCGACGCCGCCGCGCGAGCGGAACCAGTTGGTGTAGGTCAGCGCCGAGGTGTCGCGCTCCCAGCGCTCGCCCTCGACGTCGTCGACGTACTCGCCGCGCTCGAGCAGCCGGGTGAAGAGCGCCGAGTCGTCGGCCCACGGGACGCTCAAGTCGGCGTCGTGTTTCCCCTTCAGCGTCCGCGTGATCACGCGGGTTGCGGGGTTCTTGACGAAGCCGATCAGCGGGACACCGCGGTCGACGAACTCCTCGACCAGCCGGACGTAGTTCTCGAGCACCGTCGTCGGCCGCGGATCCTCGAGCAGGAAGTCGGCGAGGTCGGGGTGTTGGTCGGCCCAGCGGAGCAGGCCGCGCGGGTAGAGGGGGCCGTCGAGGACGAGCAGGTCCTCGACCTCGTCGGCGTGGTCGCGGGCGTGGGTGCTCTCGGCGAGGTAGAGCGCCAGCGCGTGGACGACGCCCTCGGCGAACCGCGGCAGCGGCGGAATCTTCACCGCGCGGGATCGGCTGTAGCCCTCGTCGAACTTCCCCCACGTTTCGTCGACGGTCATCGTCTCGTCATTGGAGTGGACCGTCGCGACGACCGTCCGCGCGCGGTGGAGGTCCAGATCGGAGGGCGTCGCGCTCATGGCCGCCTGCGCGATGTCGATGACGAGCCCGTTCTTGAACGTCGTCGGGTTGATCGTCCCCGCGTCGAGGCCGTGCTCGGTGGGGAACTCCCGGTCCCGCAGCGCGACGTCCTCGCAGTCGACGAGCCGGCGGGCCCGCTCGTCGACCGGTTCGACGATCCGCCGGCCTTCTCGAGAGACGAGCGGATCGAGGAACTCCTCCCAGACCGTCTCGGCGAACGCGCGGCGGTCGTCGGCGTCGGCGCCGTGGTCGATCCGCCCCGCCAGCCGCGCGATGCCGTCGAAGTGGACCGGATCGAGCGTCATGAGAGGTGGCTCCCGCCCCACTGGCAAAAAGCCAGTGGTCGGGACCGTCCGGCCCGTTGACTCCTCGAGATGCTGGTATCGGGAGTCAGTGACCGCGAAACGGGAAGGCAGCTACTCGAGAAAGCGGGAGCGAACGTCGCCGGTCGGCATCATACACTGCTCTTTCTTGCCGAACAGGCGATAGCGGTTGGCGGCGACCAGATCGTACGCCAGATCGCGGATCGGACGCGGCAGGTACCGGAACGGGCCGAGCAGGGCGTACACGCCGCCGAGCAACTGCGCGATGCGGAGGACCGCGGCCGATTTCACGTAGCAGTCGTCGCCTTCGATCAGGACGATCGACTCGAGGTCGTCCGTCGGGAGGTCGTGCTCGGCGAGCAGTTCGGTCGCGACGTCGGACTGCAGCGAGGCGAAGTAGAACTGCTCGTCGGTGTCCCGCGGGACGAGAAACTGGACGAAGCCGTTACAGAGGTTGCAGACGCCGTCGAAGAGGACGATGGGGGCTTCGTCTGGGACGTCGGCGCTCATCGGGTATCGACCGTTGGGAGCGGCGGCAATTCAGGGTTCCGGTCACAACGCGGGTCGTCGTTCACCGCCGAAGGTGAGCGGTTTCGGTCGCCGGCGCAGCGTGAAACGATTCTTTCAGCGTTCAACAAACTTATGCCGGTCTACACGAGAGTCGCCACAGACGACTCTAGTAATGGTCCGCTCCCGTCCTTCCTCCGTTGCGCGATCCACGCTGTCGGCCGTACTGGATCGACTCTCGATCGCGATCCAGCGCCGCGTCGCGATCGACCCGCGTGCGCTCGCCACGTTCCGGATCGCGATCGGCGCGCTGCTCATCCTCGATCTGGCGCTCCGGGCGCGAAACCTCGGGACCTTCTACACGGACGCGGGCGTACTCCCGCTGCGAGCGCTGTTTTCGGATTACTCGCCGGTGTACTCCCTGCACGCGATCTCCGGGGCGGCGTGGGTGCAGGCGACGCTGTTCGCAATCGCGGGCGCGTTCGCCCTCGCGCTCCTGCTCGGCTACCGGACGCGGCTCGCGACGATCGTCTCGTGGCTGCTCCTGCTGTCGCTGCACGCCCGGAATCCGATGGTCCTCAACTCGGGCGATACCCTGCTACGAATGCTGCTGTTCTGGGGGGTATTCCTGCCGCTGGGTCAGCAGTGGTCGATCGACGCGCGGCGACTCGAGCGGGTCCGGGACGGGGAAGACGGAGCCGCCGACCAACCAGAGGACGGCGACGAATCGGGGGTTTCGGTGCCCGGAATCGTGAGCGTGCCGACGATGGCGATTCTGCTGCAGGTCCAGTTGATGTACCTGACCAACGCCGTCCACAAGACGCGAAGCGACAAGTGGATGGGCGGCGACGCGGTCGTCCACATCTTTCAGGCCGACCACCTCACGATTCTGCTCGGCGACGTCCTCGCAACCCAGCATGCGCTGCTGGAACTGTTCACCTACGCCTGGATGGCCGTCATTCTGCTTTCGCCGCTCTTACTCTTGCTCACCGGCGTCTGGCGTGCTGCCTTCGCGTCGGTCGTGATAGGGATGCACCTCGGGATGGCCACGACGCTGCAGATCGGGCTCTTCCCGCTGATCTCCGTCGGCGCCCTCCTACTGTTCTACCCGCCGATCGTCTGGGATACCGCGACCGCGCTCGCGACGCGAATCGGCATCGCGGCACCGCTTCGGCGGGGACTGGACCGTCTGCAGCGGACTGTGCCGCGGATCCCGCTGCCGGATACGCCGGCGGTTCCAGCAGCGACTGACCTGCCGGCGGCGACGCGAACGGCGATCGGAACCGCAGCGAGTCGCGGTCGCGTCCTGTTCTCGACGGTCGTTCCCTGGTTCCTTCTGGTGCTCGTCGTCCTCTCGAACGCCGAGGCGGTCGACTACGCCGAGGTACCGGATCCCGGCGACGAGGTGCTCGAGACGGTCAACGCCGACCAGAGCTGGCGGATGTTCGCGCCGGACCCGACCTCGACGACCAGATGGCTCGTCGCGCCGGCCGACCTCGAGGACGGCTCGCAGGTCGACGCGTTCAGCGGCGGCGAGGTCGACTGGGATCGGCCGCCGAGTGCAGACACGCTCTACGACACCGCCCGCGAGCGCAAGTACGTCTCGAACATGCGCTACGCCGACAACGAGAACCACCGCTCGTACTTCGCGAACTACCTCTGCGAGCGGTGGAACCGCAGCCACGAGACCGATCTCGAGAACGTGACGGTCTACGGGTTGACCGACAACGCAGGCCCGTACGACGACGAGCCGGATATTGCCGAGTACAAGAAAATCGAGTACGACTGTTCCGGGCCGTTCATCCAGAACGAGTGATCGGAGACGTTCCGTTTTCGGTTCGCCGACAACGACAGCTAGTTACGCCGGGCGGGAGACCCGTCGCACATGGACGCTGCACTGATCGTCCTCGACGGCTGGGGACTCGGTGATGACGACGAGTCGACCAGGAACGCGGTCGCTGCGGCCGACACGCCGACGTTCGACCGGCTGGCCGAGTCCGGCGCGTACGGCTCTCTGGAGGTCGCAGGCCGGCGCGTCGGCCTGCCGGACGGCCAGATGGGCAACAGCGAGGTCGGCCACCTCAATATCGGCGCCGGCCGGGTGGTCTACCAGGAGTACACCCGCATCTCGGACTCGATCGCCGACGGCTCCTTCCGGGAGAACGACGCGATCAACACGGCGTTCGACAACGCCCTCGCAAACGACGGCAAGATCCACTTCGTCGGACTGGTCAGCGACGGCGGGGTCCACTCCGATCACGAGCACCTCCACGCGCTGATCGAACTGGCCGGCGACCGCGACGTCGAGGCGGTTACCCACGCTATTACGGACGGCCGCGACACTTCACCGACGGGCGGTCGCGAGTACCTCTCGACGCTCGAGGACGTCGTCGACGAGCACGGGACGGGCCACGTCGCGACGGTCTCGGGCCGCTACTACGCGATGGACCGCGACCAGAACTGGGAGCGGACGAAGCGGGCCTACGACGCGATCGTCGAGCGGGAGGCAGAGCACTCGGCGGAATCGGCCGTTGCCGCCGTCGAACAGTCCTACGAGCGGGACGTGACCGACGAGTTCGTGGAGCCGACGCTCGTTGAGGATGGTCCAGCCCTCGAGGACGGTGACTCGGTCGTCTGGTTCAACTTCCGCTCCGACCGCGCTCGGCAACTCACGCGGATGCTCGCGGATATCCGCCCCGAGGACTGGGCCGACGAGTTCGATACCAGTCCGCCGGACGCGGAAGTCGTGATGATGACCCAGTACGACAAGACGTTCGACCTCCCCGTGGCGTACCCGCCGAACCAGCCCGAGCAGGTGCTGGGCGAGGTGCTGGCCGACGCGGACAAGACGCAACTGCGGATCGCCGAATCCGAGAAGTACGCCCACGTCACGTACTTCCTGAACGGCGGCCGCGAGGTCGAGTTCGACGGCGAAATCCGCCAAATTGTCGAAAGTCCGGACGTGCCGACCTACGACCAGCAGCCCGAGATGAGCGCACCCGAGGTCACGGATACCGCGATCGACGTCATCGAATCCGACGATCCGGACGTGCTCGTGCTCAACTACGCCAACCCCGACATGGTCGGTCACACCGGCGACTACGAGGCCGCCATCGAGGCCGTCGAAGCCGTCGACGAACAACTGGGACGACTCGTCGAAACGCTCGAGGCGTACGGTTCTCACGTTCTCATCACGGCCGATCACGGCAACGCTGACGATATGGGGACCGAAGAGGATCCCCACACGGCGCACACGTACAACGACGTGCCGCTCGTCTATCTGGCCCCCGACGGTTCCGACGGCGGCCGAACGATCCGCAAAGGCGGCACGCTCGCCGACATCGCTCCCACGCTGCTCGGACTCATCGGCGTCGACCAGCCGCCGGAGATGACCGGCGAACCGCTGCTCGAGTGACGGCGGACCGAGATCGATAGAGCTACCGGTTTCTCGGGAGCGAAACGTACGGAACATATCAACCTTCAAGCGGCCGATCGGCGGATGTCGGAGTGATTCACGACAGATGAGTCACTCCGCAACCGGTTCCGAGACCGACGCCGACGGCTCGGTCGTCGAGGAGTACGTCCTCGGCGTTCGCATCGTCGAAACCGACGGCCCCGACGAACGGTACCAGTTCGAAGCGCCCGAACACGCCGAGATCGCGTTCGATTCCCTCGAGGACGCCCGCCGGTACGCCGACGTCTACTTCGTCGTCAACGGCTTCGTCGAGGAGGGAACCGGCGACCGCGGCGTGCCGCCGGAAGTCATTCAGGGCGGCAGGGACACGCTCGCGGTCTACCTGCTCACCCGGCCCTGGGCCGACGTCAACTGGGTGGCCTCCTTTTTCGGCACGACGCCGAGCGAGATCGACCGCTACTGCTCGCGGATCCGGGAGCGGGCCGACCAACTCCGCGACGAGGCGAAGGCGCAGGAACTCGAGTAGCGCGGTAGCGCGGTCGACGCTCCTCAAGCGGTTCCCCTTCTCGAGCGCAGTCCGCTCTCGACGTCGTTCTGCAGCCTGCGTCAGCCGCTCGAGAGCGGCGACCGTCACCGATCGGACCGGTTCAACGTAGGTAGAGTTCGAAGCCAGCATTGACGGGTCGTAGCCGTTGATCCACCCTCCCCGTTACAGGGTGCAGTTTCCACCGGTTGTATATCCGTAAATAGCTATCCGTATGGCCATAAACTATTTATTCTACTATTTCTTTCTCGCGATACTATCTACCAGTACAGACATATATTATAAACCGTCTTTTGTTAATTCAGGAATTCTCCACCTGCATGGTCGACTTTACGAGGCGGAAGCTGATGGCATCGTCAGTCGCGGCGGCGATCGGCACCGGCGTCGTCGGCACGGCGACGGCGACGGACGGACCCGACGAACACGACACGCCGCTCGCACCCTACGTCAAGGGAGACATCAAGCGGCTCTCGACGACCGCGTTCGGCGCGGAGGTCACCGGCCCGTTCGTCTTCGACACGGGCGAACTCGTCTACAGCCTCCAGCACCCGGCCGACGACAACCCCGAGCCGTTCAATCAGGGCGGCGTCGGCGTCATCGACGACTTCCAGTTCACGTTTAACGGACGCAGCGACGAGTTCGACGAACTCCCGGCGCCCCGAACCGAAGCGGAGGAGCGTCGCGTGCAGTCGGCCGTCGGCGAGTACCGACTGCTCGTCCAGACCGGCGACGAGATCAACGGCGGCGAGGAGCGGTTCGGCCACCCGCAGACCCCGGACGGCCGCGATCTCGCCGAGATCACCGAGCCGTCCTTCGAAGGCTTCGGCGATCAGGCCGACATGAACTTCTTCGTCCCGAGCGACGACGGGGAGATCGAGGGCTACCTCTTTACCAACAACGAGACGCGACCGGGTGCGATCTCCCGGACGCCGCTCTACCGCGACGAGAGCGGCTCCCTGCAGGCCGACCTCGAGAACGCGATGGAGCTCGAGAACACCGAGGCGTTCCGCGAGATCGGCGGGACGCGAGTCAACTGTTACGGCGACCTGAGCCCGTGGGGGACGCCGCTGTCGGCCGAGGAGGAGTACGGCCACCCCCGCGTCGGCGGGCTCGCGACGGTCGGCGACATCGTCGAACAGGGCAGCGGCGTCGGGCTCCGCGGGAGCAGCGAGTTCTGGAACCGCCCGAACATCCTCGACCTCGAGGGATCGCTCGAGGAGATCTTCGGCGAGGACAGCTGGTACCCGATGGGCCTGCACAACAACCGGAATCTCGAGAAGCTGGCCTACCACATCGGCGTCGACCCCGCCGATCAGGCCGGCTTCGACGAGGAGGGCGTCGCGATCGAGAACACCCCCGACCCGATCGACGACGAGCAGTTCCCGAACCGCTACCGCTACGGGAAGATCGTCGAGATCACGGAGCCGACCGCCGACGTGCCGACGCCGGTCAAACACCACGTCTTCGGGCGGGCCGCCTGGGAGTGTCCCGAAGTCATGCCCGACGAGCGGACCGTCTATCTGGCCTCCGACGGCGGCGCCAAGGGCGTCTACAAGTTCGTCGCCGAGAAGCCGATTCCGGAGTACGACGACCGGATGGACGTCCGCGGCACGCTGTACGCGATCAAGGCGACCGAAGTCGAGGAGGGGCCGGTCGCGAAGACCGATCTCGAGGTCGAATGGCTCGAGCTCGGCACCGCCAGCAACGCCGAGGTCGAGTCCTGGATCGCCGAGTACGACGACGTCACGCAGGTCGACTACCTCGAGACCCACGCCGAGACCGACTGGGAGGAAGACCTCGAGACGGCGCTGCGCGAGGCCGACGAGGCGGTCGCGATCGACGGCAACCAGGACTACATCACCGACGAGGAGATCGTCGAGTGGGCCACCCAGTACGAAGAGAACGGCCCCGACGGCGTCGACGAAGAACTGCGCCGCGTCCCCTTCCTCGAGACCCGCGCGGCCGCCAAGGAGATCGGCGCCACCATCGAGTTCAACAAGGCCGAAGGGATCGACGCCCACGACGAGGCCGAGCCCGGCGACTACGTCTACTTCGGCATCTCCTCGCTGGGCGGCAACATGACCGACCGAGAGGGCGACCTCCAGTACGACACGGTCGCCACCGGCGTCGTCTACCGCGCCGAACTCGAGCGCGACTACAACGTGTCGACCCTCGAGCCGGTCGTCGTCGGCCCGAACGAGGGCGATTCGCAGGAGCTGCTGAACGCCTCGCTCATCAACGTCGACAACCTGATGGTGCTCGATGACCGCCGCGTGATCCTCTGTGAAGACAAGGGCAACTTCGGCCGGTCGTACAACAACGACACGCTGTGGGTGTACGAGCCCCCGGCGCGGGTCCAAGTCGACTCGCTCGCGGTGAGCCACGACGCGACCGGCGAGGTCGAACTGACCCTCGAGTCGATTCCGGACGGGATCGCCGGCGGCCGGGTCACCGTCACCGTCGAACACAGCGACGTGGCCCGGATCACGGAGGCCAGCTACCACGACGCGCTCGAGCTGACCGCCGAGCCGACCGTCGAGAACGGCGGCTCGACCGTCGAGTTCCGCTTCGCCGACCTCGAGAACGAGATCGAGAGCGACGCCGTCGACGTCACGCTGGCGACCCTCGAACTCGAGGCCGCCGGGACGGGGACGACCGACATCACGGTCGACGTCCACGCGCTGGACGACGACGAGGGGATGCCCGTCGAACCGCAGTCCCGCCCCGGCGTCGTCGTCACCGGCCCGCCGTCGATCGGCGGCGGCGATTCGGATCTCGGCACGCCGACCGACCCCGACGGCGACGGCAAGTTCGAGGACCTCAACGGCAACGGTCGCTTCGACTACGACGACATCGTCGTCCTGTTCGAGCACCTCGAGGACGACGCCGTCCAGCTGAACGACGCGGCCTACGACTTCAACGAGAACGGTCGCATCGACTACGACGACGTCGTCGAACTGTACGAGGAACTGTGAGCGCCCGTCCACCGCACACCGGCTACACATGAGTACACGCTCTCAGCGGTCCGTGACACTCGCTACGCTCGCGATCGTCGCCGCACTCACTGCTGCGGCCGCAGTCCCGTTCACCGCGGGCGCCGTGACCGGTGCCGAATCAGGTGCCGACGCCGCACCCACGCCGACCGTCACCGCGAGCGCGGCGAGCGAGCCGACGCTCGTCGTCGACGATGCGACGGTCGATCCCGACGGAACCGCGGCCCAACGAATCGCGCTGACCGACGCCCCTGACGGGCTCGCCGGGTTCGAGATCACGCTCGAACTCGAGTCCGACGTCGCAACCGTCGCGGGCGCCTCGTACCCCAGCCACTACGGGATGACGACCGATCCGATCGTGAGCGCGGACGGCCGGACGGTCACCGTCGAGGCGGTCGATCTCAACGACGAGATCGCGGCCGGCGCGTCCGACGTGACGCTGGCGACGCTCGAACTCGAGGGCGTCGCCGACGGCGCGACGGAGCTGCGCGTTACGGATATGCAGGTCGACGCCGACGGCGGCGATCCCGTCGATCCGTCGCTCGAGGCGGGGACGGTGACCGTCGGCGATTCAGATTC
This sequence comes from Halopiger aswanensis, assembly GCF_003610195.1. Lineage (NCBI taxonomy): Archaea > Methanobacteriati > Methanobacteriota > Halobacteria > Halobacteriales > Natrialbaceae > Halopiger > Halopiger aswanensis. Next base: position 71,168 of record NZ_RAPO01000006.1, read on the forward strand.
GGCGGCCGACTCGGGCGAGTCGAACGCTCAGTCCGCGGGGACGGAACCGGCGTCGAGCGGCAACGCAGACGTCGACGATGATTCCAGCGACGACGGCGGTTCGAGTCCCGCCTCCATCGCGGAATCGGTGCCCGGCTTCACGGGCGGCCTCGCGATCGCAGCGGTCGCCGTGCTCGCGGCCGCACTGATCGCGCGTCGAACCTGAGACGGGTCTCGTTCCCAGTCCCGTCCTCCCAGCGATTTTTAGGTCGTATATCGACTCGAGGACCCGGTACGCCCGGATTTCGACCGGTAATCGGACACTTCGGCGCCGAACGTGATCGGCAGGTATGTTTACACTACTGGAGCGAAACGGACGGTGATATGGGAGACGATACCGACGATCACGAGTTCGCTACCGACAGCGTCCACGCCGGTCAGGAGCCGGATCCGACGACCGGCGCTCGAGCGCCGCCGTTGTACCAGACGACCTCCTACGAGTTCGAGGACACCGAGCACGCCGCCGCGCTGTTCGGCCTCGAGGAGACGGGGAACATCTACTCGCGGATCATGAATCCGACGAACGCGATGTTAGAGGAACGCATCGCGACGCTCGAGGGCGGCGTCGGGGCGCTCGCGACGTCCTCGGGGATGGCCGCCTTCGATCTGGCGACGTTCATCCTCGCGGACGTCGGTGACAACATCGTCTCCTCATCGTCGCTGTACGGCGGGACCTACACCTACCTCACCCACACCGTTGCGAAACGCGGTGTCGAGACGAAATTCGTCGACACCCTCGACTACGAGGCCTACGAGGAGGCCATCGACGACGACACCGCCTTCGTCCACCTCGAGACGATCGGCAACCCCGCGCTGGTGACGCCCGACATCGAGCGGATCGCGGACATCGCCCACGACCACGACGTGCCGCTGTTCGTCGACAACACCTTCGCGACACCGTACCTGTGCCAGCCGCTCGAGCACGGCGCGGACCTGGTCTGGAACTCGACGACGAAGTGGCTCCACGGCGCCGGCTCGACGGTCGGCGGTATCTTGGTCGACGGCGGTTCGTTCCCCTGGCCGGAGGGCGACTACCCCGAGATCACGGAACCGAATCCGGCCTACCACGGCGTCAACTTCTACGAGACGTTCGGCGACATGGCGTTCTCGGTCGTCGCCCGTACCCGCGGCCTGCGCGACCTGGGCAACCAGCAGTCGCCGTTCGACGCCTGGGTCACCCTGCAGAAACTCGAGTCGCTGCCGCTGCGGATGGAGAAACACTGCGAGAACGCGATGGCCGTCGCGGAGTACCTCGAGGACCACCCCGACGTCGAGTGGGTAAACTATCCCGGACTGGAGAGCCACGAGACGCACGAGAACGCACAGAAATACCTCGAGGGCGGCTACGGCGGGATGATTACCTTCGGCCTCGAGGGAGGGTACGACGCCGCCGAAACCGTCTGCAACGAGGTCGACCTCGCGAGCCTGCTGGCGAACGTCGGCGACGCGAAGACGCTGATCATCCACCCCGCGAGCACGACGCACCAGCAACTCACCGAGGAGGAGAAACTGGCCAGCGGCGTCACCGACGACCTCGTGCGCCTCTCGGTCGGTATCGAGGACGTCGACGACGTGATCGCCGACCTCGACCAGGCGATTTCGCAGACGTAGGTGCGGTCGATCGTGTGCCGTTCGCAGCGCACTACGGGCGGCCCCCGTCGTTAAGACGCGGGCCGTTGTGACCCCCCGTATGGCTACGGGCTTGCTGACGCCGGCGGCGGCGGATCGAATCGTCACCACGTGTCGGACGGCTATCGGGGACAGCCTCCGCTCGGTGACCTACTTCACCCGAGACGACTACGAGCAGGTGTACCTCCGCGAGGACTTAGAACGGGACGCGGACCTCTCGACGTTTATCGGCCACGAGTGGCGGGGGTTCAAGACCGCGCAGACGGCCTACGAGGGGTCGGAACTCGGCGATTATAACTACACGATCCGGGTGTTCGATAACGGCTTTTTGGTTCGGGTGACCAGCGACAGGAACGGCGTGTTCGTCACGACGGACGGGCTCACGATGAAGGACTTCGAAGAAGTCGCGACGGCGGTCAACACCTTCCTCGACGACCGCGACGGCTGAAGTGACCAGTGTCGGCTTGCGGGCACCCGTGACGGCGGAACGCGGTCGGCAGTAGACCGAGCCAGCTCAGGTCGGCTCTTCGGTGTCGCTCGAGGGGATCGATACCGACTCCGAATCGGTCTCGGCGTCGGCGCCGGTCTGGGACCGGTCGTCGCGAGCGCGGTCGCGTTCAGGCCGCTCCTCGGCACCGCGATCCGCGTCGCCGATCGGCAGGCCGGAACCGACTTCGCCGTCGACCCCGAGGAGACGAGCGAACCGGCGTCGTTCCGCGGCGTGTCTATCGAGAGTCATGCCGACTGAAAACGTCGATATCCGTTGTAGTAATGGACCCCATTTCCGGGGGTAATCGACGGCTTCCGCGTGAAACGATCGAAAACGATCAGCCGAATTTCGAGAGCCACGCCTCGAGACCCGATTTCGCGGCTGCATCGTGTCCACAACGTAACGCCCTTTTCCGCGACGCCCGTTGAGGACGATAATGACCGACCTGCCAGATCCCGTCGCCCGCGAACTCGAGTCCCACGACGCCTTCGAACAGGATGCGGACGCGGCGGACGCCTACCGCCTCACGACGACGGTCTTCGACGCAACCGTCACCGCCGACTCCGCCGAGGGCAAACGCGACGGCGAGTTCACCGTTACAGTCACCCTTCCCACGCTGGACGCCGCCGTCGCCGACGAGAGCGTCGCGGACGTCGTCGAAGACGGCTGGTTCGAAACGCTCGAGCGCCGCCTTCAGGACGTGTTCGGCGTCGCCCACACGAGCACGCACGACGAGCCTGTGGTCGAGCGCGAGTCCGACGACGTTATCATCACGCTCGAGTACCTCGCCTGGGACGCCGGCGAGGGCGTCGAGGACGCCAAGGCGCTCATCGAGTTCGTCGAAGGCACCTTCGCGCAGGGGATCATCCCCGGCTACGAGTACCGCGGCCCGGCGGCGACGCTGCTCGAGAACGCGCAGGACCGCGGCCAGCAGGCGGCGGAAGGAGGGGCAGACGGCGGACCAGGCGGCAGCGGCGGCGGCATGCCGATGTAACGTAAACGAAGCGATTAGGAACCGAATTCCTTGGCCGAGAGTACGACGCGAGCACTGCGAGTGTCGTACGATCCGGGGAAGGGCAGGTCCCGACCCCGGCTACTGGCCGCGAGCGACTGTCGGGAGCGAGCGGGCCGACGACTGACCCGAAGCGAACGTCGTGAGCGACGGGAAGGAGGAGTGCTTTTGATCGAAATTTTACCGAAGGACGCGGCGGCGTGCGGCAGCACCGCTGCCGTCGCCGCTGCAGACTGCAGCGTAAAATTTCGTCTCTAGTCCATCGCGATGTACGTTTTCGTCTCCGTCACCCCGTCGAGGCTCTGCATGTCCGAGGAGACGGTCTCGAGAATGTTGTAGACTTCCTCGGCGTCGACTTCGGCGATGATGTCGTAGTTGCCGGCGACGATGTGGGCGGCCGAGACGCGCTCGAAGTCGCGGATCCGGGAGAGCAACCCTTCGGACTTCCCGGCGGCGGTCTTCACCATGATGTACGCGTGAACCATCGTGATGGTGTGGTACTCTATCGCATGACTAAAGCCTTTGCCCGCCGTTCGGGTCGCGTCGGGTGCGCTGGCGGATGGCTGTCCCCCCGAGCCGTACGGTCGTCACCGGCGCTTGGGAGTCGGGCTACATCGTACCGCTCGAGCCCGGGCCGAAGCGTGTGGTGTGAGACACCGGGGCAAACTTATTGACGCGGGCGCGCGTACCTCGGTGCATGCGGTTCGTGATCATCGGCGCCGGACGGGTCGGACTGCGCACGGCGCGGGTCTTGCGCGAGGAAGGCCACGACGTGACGCTCATCGAACGCGACGAGCCGAAGGTCCGGCGCGCTCGCAACGAGGACTTCCGCGTCGTCGAGGGCGACGGCTCCCGCGAGGACGTCCTCGAGGAGGCCGGCGTCACGGATGCCGACGCCGTGGGCGCGCTGACCGGCGACCTGAACGTCAACTTCACCGCCTGCATGATCGCCAACCACTACGGCTGCCGGACGATCATGCGGATCGACGAGGCCTACCGCGAGGGTATCTACCGCAAGTACGCCGAGGCGGTCGACGAGGTGATCTACCCCGAACGGCTCGGTGCGATCGGCGCAAAAAACGCCCTGCTGGGCGGGACGATCCGCGCGATTGCGGACATCGCGCCGCACCTACAGGTGGTCGAACTGATGATCACCGACGACGCGCCGGTCAACGGCTACACGATCAGCGAACTCGAGCTGCCCGCCGACGCGCGCGTGCTCGCCTTCGGCAAGCGCGACGGCGAACTCGCGCTGCCGGACGAGGACGAATCGCTCGAGGCGGGCGATCGGCTGGTCGTCCTGGCCGATTTCGACGTGTTGAGTGAGGTCCGACAGCTGTTGGTCGGGGAGTCCGAGCGCGAGGCGATCGCGAACGCGAACGAAGGAGCCGATTCGGTCTCCGGCTCCGGAGGGTCGAACTGATGGTTACTGCATTCGTCATGATCAAAGCGAACACGGGCGAGGCGGATCGACTGCGAGACGACATTCTGGCGATCGAAGGGGTCGAGTCCACTCATATCGTCGCCGGCGACGTCGACCTCATCGCGAAGGCGCAGGTCGAGACGCCGGCTGCGGTCAAGGAGATCGCGGCGACCCAGATTCAGGGTATCGAAGGCGTCGAGGACACGCAGACGTACATCGCGATGGACTAAGGACGAACGTTTCCGGTGCGGTCTGCGCCGGCGGGGGCAGCGTCATTGCCCACCCGTCGCATCCCGCGAGAACGTTTCGATTAAAACACTCCGCCCTCCCTTCCCTCCCTCCAGTCGTACACATCGGTCGTCGGCTCACCCACAGTGGTTCGAGAGAGCGAGGAATCCACATCATCACGAAAGCCGCTTCGTGCGATCGCTCGAGGACCGGCGGACCCGCGCTGTACGAAAGAGACTCTAACCATCAGTATCCGTTCCGTCTCCTGGGACTGACGGAAAGATATTACTCAGTTTCGAAGTAATATTTCAGTATCGTGCTGGAACCGCCGCAACGACCGACTCACTACCGATGACTCAACCGATCGTCGTCACCGATTCACCGTTTATCGACGCGGAAACGTTTCGCAACCAGCTCTCGTCGCTCGAGTACGAACTCGTCTCGGTACCGTCGGGAGACGAACGGGCGGTAGCCGACGCCGGGACGGCTGCAGCCGCTATCGTCGTCGACGTGAACACGCCCGTTTCGGCCGAGACGATCGCCGCGCTTGAAGAGGCGTCGGTGATCGCTCGTGCCGGAACGGGGGTGGACAACATCGCGGTCGACGCCGCCGCGGATGCCGGTATCACGGTCGTCAACGCGCCAGAATACTCGACGGACGAGGTGGCGACCCACGCGCTTTCGCTGCTGTTGGCCTGTCGGCGCCAGCTCGGCCGGTACGACCGCGAAGTGGCGGACGGCGAGTGGAACTGGCTGCCCGAGCGGCCGTATCCGCGGGTCCGCGGCTCGACGCTCGGCGTCGTCTCGTTCGGTACGATCGCCCGCCGACTCGTCGACCTCGCGGCCGGCTTCGACCTCGAGGTGCTCGCGTACGATCCGTACGTAGACCCGGCCGTCGCCGACGAGTACGGCGTCGAACTGGTCTCGTTCGACGAACTGCTCGCGCGATCGGACGCGGTGACGATCCACGCGCCGCTGACCGACGAAACCCGCGGGCTGTTCGACGCCGATGCGTTCGCAGCCCTGCCGGATCACGCGGTCGTCGTCAATGTCGGTCGCGGGGGTATCGTCGACGAAGCCGCCCTCGCGACGGCCCTCGAGAACGGCGAGATAGCCGGCGCGGGACTGGACGTGATGGCCGAGGAGCCCCCGTCGCCGTCGGACTCGCCGCTGCTGGATCGCGACGACGTTCTGCTCACGCCACACGCCGCCTGGTACTCCGCCGACTCACACGCGGAACTCAACGAGACGGTCGCAGCCGACGTTCGCCGCGTGTTACAGGGACAGCCACCGGAGAATCCAGTTCGACCGGCGTCGTACTGACAGACACAGTTTCAGACCGGCGTCGGTCGCCTCGGCTCGTCTCACTCGTCTCCGCCGCAGTCGCAACTGTATTCCTACTCTCCGTTTCGCTCCTCGAGTTCCTGTTCGAGGACGGTCTCGACTCGCTCGAGCACCGCGTCCGGGTCCTGCGTCGCATCAACGCGGACGAACCGGTCGCGCTCGCGCTCAATTAGTCGCTCGTAGTTCGCCTGGACGTCGGCGAGGTAGTCGGCGTGTTCGAACTTGTTCGTCGCGCCCGCCCGCTCGGCCGCGGTTTCGGGGTCCAGATCGAGGTAGATCGTCAGGTCGGGCGTGATCGAAAACGGCTCGTGGACGTCGACGACGTACTCGAGGGGGTCCTCGAGGCCGTAGTCGCGCTCGCTGTTTGCCAGCGTCGCACCCTGGTAGGCAAAGCGGGAGTCGGAGTACCGATCGGAGATTACGAGGTCGCCGCGCTCGAGAGCGGGGTCGATCACCCGCGTGAGGTGCGCTGCGTGATCGGCGGTGTAGAGGAATAGCTCCGCGAGCGAGTCGGCGTCGTCGTCTTCGATCGAGCGGTAGACGGCCTCGCCGTACCAGGAGTCGTCCGTCGGTTCGCGGGTGAATACGGCATCGGGGTAGCGTTCCTGGAGGGCCGCCCAGACCGTCGTCTTGCCGCTACCGTCCAGTCCCTCGAGCGTCACGAGCATAGTTACGGGTCGGTGGGGGTGGTCTAAGAGAGTAGCGATGGCTCCACGCGGGGCGTTTCTCCCGCTCGCGACGTCGCACGACCGGCCGGTTATTTGTCGTCTGCGACCGAACGAATCACTATGAAGGTCCTCGTCGCCGGCGGTACCGGCTTCATCGGCACGAATCTCTGTACGGAACTCGCGGAACGCGGCCACGAAGTGACGGCGCTGTCTCGCAACCCCGATCGGAACGGCTTGCCCGACGACGTCGACCTCGCAATGGGCGACGTCAGCGCCTTCGACTCGATCGAGAGCGCCGTCGCCGGCCACGATGCCGTCGTTAACCTCGTCGCGCTCTCTCCGCTATTCAAGCCGAGCGACGAGAACGCCCACGAGCGCGTTCACCTCGGCGGTACCGAAAACCTCGTTCGGGCTGCCGAGGAACACGGCGTCGACCGATTCCTCCAGTTGAGCGCGCTCGGAGCCGATCCCGACGGCCCGACCGACTACATTCGCGCGAAGGGGAAGGCCGAGGACGTCGTCACCGACTCGAGCCTCGAGTGGACGATCGTCCGTCCGTCGATCGTCTTCGGTGACGGCGGGGAGTTCGTCGATTTCACGAAGCAGCTGACGACGCCGTACGTGACCGGGCTGCCGGGTGGCGGCGAGACGCGATTCCAGCCGATCTGGGTCGGCGATCTCGTCTCGATGCTGGCCGATGCCATCGAAGAGGACGATCACGTCGGCGAAATCTACGAACTCGGTGGCCCGCAGGTCGTGACGCTCGCGGACGCGACGGAACTGGTCTACGAGGCAGAGGGGAAGGACGTGACCATCGTTCCGGTGCCGATGGCGCTGACGAAACTCGGCCTCGCGGCGGTCGATGCGGTTCCGTTCGTCCCCTTCGGCACGGATCAGGCCCGCTCGCTCGAATTTGACAACACCGTGACCGACAACGACGTGACCGCGTTCGGCGTGACCGTCGACGACTTGCGGACCTTCGGTTCGTATCTCGGGCTTCCTCACGCCGACTAGCCGACGGCGGCTGGTCTCGATCCGTCGTACTGGCCCGTTAATCAGATATTACTCGAGTCTCCGAAATCGACACGACCTGTTGAGAAGTATAAAGACGTTGGCCACTATCGGCCAGAAGTATTTTCTGTGCGCGAGAATCGGGCTGAAAATCGTCGCTGGCGACTTGTTTCGATCGATATTAGATTGTGCGAGAAATTCACATCATAGAAAGACTTATGCCCTTCATCACTCTGTTACCAATTCAACGGAGCCCCCTGACAAACAATGAAGCTGGCGATGATCGGATTCGGACAGGCTGGTGGCAAGATCGTCGATCGATTCCTCGATTACGACGATCGAACGAACAGCGGGATCGTCCGCGCGGCGATCGCTGTCAACTCTGCGAAAGCAGACCTCATCGGTCTTGACAATATTCCACAGGAGAACCGTGTACTCATCGGGCAGGCCCGCGTGAAGGGCCACGGGGTGGGTGCAGACAACGAACTCGGCGCGGAAATCGCCGAAGAGGACATCGACGAGGTCCAGAACGCGATCGACTCGATCCCGACCCACGAGGTCGACGCGTTCCTCGTCGTCGCCGGGATGGGCGGCGGCACGGGCTCGGGCGGCGCGCCCGTCCTCGCGAAACACCTCAAGCGAATCTACACGATCCCGGTCTACGGACTGGGTATTCTTCCGGGCACGGACGAGGGCGGCATCTATACGCTCAACGCAGCCCGCTCCTTCCAGACGTTCGTTCGGGAAGTTGACAACCTGATGGTCTTCGACAACGACTCCTGGCGACAGACCGGCGAGTCCGTCGAAGGCGGCTACGAACAGATCAACGAGGAGATCGTCCGCCGGTTCGGCATCCTCTTCGGCGCCGGCGAGGTCGGCGACGGCGAGGAGGTCGCAGAGAGCGTCGTCGACTCCTCCGAGATCATCAACACGCTCTCGGGTGGTGGCGTCTCAACTGTCGGCTTCGCCAGCGAAGAGGTCGACATGAACACGGGCGGCGGCCTCCTCTCCCGGTTCACCGGCGACGACGGCGGCGACGACGACCTCGACGCGGCGAACACGACCAACCGCATCACGAGCCTCGTCCGCAAGGCCGCGCTCGGTCGCCTCACGCTCCCCTGCGAGATCGAAGGCACCGAACGCGCGCTGCTGGTGCTGTCCGGTCCCTCGGAGTACTTGAACCGGAAAGGCATCGAGCGCGGGCGGAAGTGGCTCGAAGAGGAAACGGGCAGCATGGAAGTCCGCGGCGGCGACTACCCGCGCGACGAACCGGAAGTGGCCGCTGCAATCCTGCTCTCGGGAGTCACCAACGTCCCGCGAATCAAGCGCCTGCAGCAGGTCGCGATCGAGGCCCAAGACAACATCGACGACATCCAACAGGAAAGCGAGGAGAACCTCGAGGAACTCGTCGAAGACGACGAAGACGAACTCGAGCCGCTGTTCTGAGCGGCCGAGGTTCGATCGATTCGGACGGGAAACGGTGCAGTGCGGTGCAACGCGGTACAACGCGGTGCAGTGCGGTTCGATTGCCGACGACCGGAGGAGACGGCGATCGTGTCGGGGGGCACGCAGACGGTGCAATAACGGGATAGCGCGCGACGAGCCCCGGACGGGAACGGCCGACGGGCACTGCGCCCACGCGTTCGGTCCGACTCGTCCCGGAGTTCGACGTTCTTTTAGGCGGGTACGATCAATTCTCGGCGACCATGCGCGTCGTCGTCCCGTTCGCCGTGGAGTCACCAAAAACGCGACTCAGCCCCGTGCTCGCCGACCGCGAGCGCCGGTCGTTCGCGCGGGCGATGCTCGCGGACGTCCTCCGCGCGATCGTCGCGGCGGGCTACGAGCCGACCGTGCTCGCGACGGCGCCGATCGATCTCGAGGCGGACTTCGACCTCACGGTTTCCGATGAAGTCCGCGAAGCCACGACGATCGAGGTCGACGACCGATCGCTTACCGAAGCGGTCAACGCCCGACTGCCGGCCGGGGAGGCCGGGAAAGACGACGGGACGACCGACGACGCCGTCGGCGTCGTCATGGCCGACCTCGCGCTGACGACGGCCGACGCCCTCGAGCGCTTGTTTTCCGGCGACGCGGACGTCGCGATCGCTCCCGGGCGGGGCGGCGGGACGAACGCGCTCGCAGTTCGTCACCCCGAGTTTCGGGTGGACTATCACGGCGCGTCGTACCTCGATCACCGCGAGATCGCCGCGGATAGCGGACTAACTGTCGAGACGGTGGACTCTTTCCGACTGGCGACCGACATCGACGAACCGGACGATCTGGTCGAGGTGCTCATCCACGGCACGGAGCACGCGCCGACTAGACTCCGATCGTTCGGCTTCGAACTCGAGGAGCGGGACGGACGCGTCACCGTCGCTCGCAGCGCCGACTGAATACGGCCGGCGGACGGAATGAAATTAGTCGGCTGCCGTGTCGCCGTCGGGGCGCGCCCAGCGTCGGAGACGATCCGCGTACGTTCGCAGGCTGAGTCCCGCGATGAACGACAGGAAACTCGGCACCAGAATCCAGAGGAGGTCGGGGTGTTCCGACCCGGTGTGTAGTACAGCGTCGAGCATACACGTTCGCTAAGGGCCACCGGTACCATAAAGGGCGGCGATCCGATCGCCCGGAATCACGGGGAACGGCCTCGGCGGGACGGAAAGGGCTTATGTGCGACGCGCCGACACACGGAGGTAATGATTCCCGGGGCGAGCGAGTACGGCGTCGGTATATCGATCGACGACGCCGCCATCGACGAGTTGCTCGAGGTGACGCCGGCCGACGTCGAGTCGCCGTCGGCGTTGACCTTCGCGCGCAACGTCTTCGTGCCGCTGACGACGGCGTGTCGCTACACCTGTACCTACTGTACGTACTTCGACCCGCCGGGACAGGCCTCCCTGCTCTCGCTCGAGGAGGTTCGCGAGATCTGTCGCGAGGGCGCCGCCGCGGGCTGTACGGAGGCGCTGTTTACCTTCGGCGACGACCCCGACGACCGCTACACCGAGATTCACGACCAACTCGCGGAGTGGGGCCACGACTCGATTCACACCTACCTCCGCGAGGCCTGCCAGGTCGCCCTCGACGAGGGACTCCTCCCCCACGCCAATCCGGGCGACCAGACCCGCGAGCAGATGGCGGCCGTCGCGGACGTCAACGCCAGCATGGGCGTGATGCTCGAGACGACGGCCGAGGTCCGGGCTCACGGCGGCCCGCGAAGTAAGCAGCCGGGCCAGCGCCTGCGGACGATGCAGAACGCGGGCGAACTCGACGTCGCGTTCACGACCGGCATCCTCGTCGGCGTCGGCGAGGACTGGCGCGACCGAGCGGAGAGCCTGCTCGCGATCCGCAAGATGCACGAGCGCTACGACCACATTCAGGAGGTGATCGTCCAGCCGGTCGTCGAGAACGAGCGCTGGTCCGAGGGCTCGCCCGACCTCGAGACGATGCGCCGGGTGACGGCGATGGCTCGGGCCGCCCTCCCCGAAGAAGTCTCGGTGCAGGTGCCGCCGAACCTCGCGCCCGCGCGGGACCTGATCGACTGCGGCGTCGACGATCTGGGCGGCGTCTCTCCGGTCACGGACGACCACATCAATCCCGACTACAAGTGGCCCGCGCTGCGCGAACTCGAGGAGATCGCCGCGAGCGCCGAACTGCCGCTGGGCGAGCGGTTGCCGGTCTACGAGCGGTTCCTGCCGGCCGACCTGCGGACGGACGGGTTCGACGGCGTGTCGGCCGACGGCACCGCGGGTGCCGCGGGCGAGCGCGATCCCGACGCCGACCGCGAGTGGCTCTCCCCGACGATCCGCGAGGCGCTGTCGGCCGACGACGACGCCGGCCGGCGGTACCGGGCGGTGCTTCGCTCGAGCGCCTGAGTCGTCCGCTGGCCATCGGTCATCGCGGCCGACCCATCGTGTCAACTACCGAGAGGTATAAGTCCGCGTAGGTTCCGGTATCCGGTACGCCACATGTCAGTCCCCGACGCCGCGGCGACCGCGGAGAGCGTCGTCGACGAAATCCTCTCCGCCGTCGTCGCCGACGAAACCGTTCTGAAAGAGATCACCGCGGGCTTGCTCGCCCGCGGCCACGTCCTCCTCGAGGACGTCCCCGGCACGGGCAAGACCCTCACCGCCCGCTCGTTCGCGACCGCGCTCGGCCTCGAGTTCTCCCGAATTCAGTTCACGCCGGATCTGATGCCCTCCGACGTCACCGGTTCGTACGTCTTCGAGGAGGAGACCGGCGAGTTTCACTTCACGGAAGGCCCGGTGTTCGCGAACGTCGTCCTCGCCGACGAGATCAACCGCGCGCCGCCGAAAACCCAGTCCGCGCTGCTCGAGGCGATGGCCGAAGACCAGGTGACCGTCGACGGCGAGACCCACGAGCTACCGGATCCGTTCATCGTCATCGCGACGCAGAATCCGGTCGAACAGGAGGGGACCTTCGAACTCCCGGAGGCCCAGCGCGACCGCTTCATGATCAAGACCTCGCTGGGCTACCCCGATCCGGAGGGGACGCGCGAGTTGATCGACCGGCGGGCCGACCGCGACCGTCCCGATCCGACCGTCGATCCCGTCATCGACCTCGAGCGCGTGCGCGACCTCCAGGAAGTTCCGGAGACGGTCACCGTCGACGATCCCGTTCGCGATTACATCGGTCAGGTCTGTCGTGCCACCCGGCGGGACGGCCGCGTCGACGTCGGCGTCTCGCCGCGGGGCGTCCAGCGGCTATTCGAAGCGAGTCGAGCCCGCGCCGTCCTCGAGGGCCGCGAGTACGTCGTCCCGGACGACGTCAAGCACATCGCGCCGGCCGCGATCGCCCACCGGCTCGTGTTGACGCCGGAGGCGAGCGTCGAGGGTGCCTCCCGGCGTGCCGTCGTCGAATCGGTGCTGGATCAGGTCGAGGTGCCGGCGATGGACCCCGACTCAGCGGAACAGTAGCCAGGAGCCGGCCAGTACCGCGCTGAAAGCAGCGAGGACGGCGGCCGTCGCCGGAACCGACAGCGTCGGTGCGAACAGCGTCGTGACGGCGAGGCCGACCACAGCGACGATCGCACCGACGCCCGCAACCAGCGCACTCCAGCCGACGCGGACGTACTGCGGGTGGGGCGACGCTGCTGGACTGGTCCCGATATCTCGAGCCAGCACGCGGCCGTATCGGCCGATATCGTAGACGAACAGCCCCGTGGCGAGGACGACGATCGAAACAACGCCCGTTCTGAGCGCCGCGATACCCGCTCCCGTCTCGACGGTCGTCCCGATGACGACGGCACTCGCCCCGAGCGCGCCGGCGATGATGATCGACCCGCGGCCGGGGCCGAGACGGATCTCGCTCGCCGCCCGCCACTGTGCGTACGCCGCACCGACTACTCCGCCTGCGAGGAGCACGCCGGCCGTTGCCCCGCTCGCCACGGAAATAACGTCGGCTGACACGTTGACTGCACCCGCGAGCGCCAGGGGAGCGACGACGCCGAGTGTCGAGCCGGCAACGATCGGGACGACGACGCTCTCCCGCGTGCGCTCCGCCGCGGCGACCCACGCGTACCGAACCACAGCGCCGACGACGCTGGCGATGATGCCGAGAGCCGTCACGAGCGCACACGCGCCACTGACGATCGGACCATCGACGAGCGCCGCGACTACCGGCTCGAGCGGCGGAACGTACCACGAGAGGACGGTGGCGCCTGCGAGCGCGAGCGACGCGACGACGATCGCGACGGCGATCCACCCGAGCAGCCCCCGCCGGGCGCGGTCGTACGCGTCGCGGGATTCCGGCGTCGAAAACCCGGCCGGAGGCAGCATCACGATCCCAGCACCCGCGACAATCCCGGCGACGACCAGCGCGAGTATCGTTTCTCGGAGGCCGTTGACGGAGAACCACAGCGCCGTCTCGAGGATCGTCGCTCGACCGAGTTGCGAGACGGTGTCGGCGGCCAGCGCAACGGCTCCGCTGACGGCCCCGGCGATGACCGCGGCGGCGGCCGCCCGCTTGCTCGGCAGCGGCTCGAGTCCGCCGGTGACGAGGAGACCCGCGGCGAGTGCGACGACCGCGCCGAGGAGCACCAGCGCACCGGCGCCCGGGCCGCCAGCGGTTCCGAGGGCGCCGGCTGTGCCGAGCGCGGTGATCGGAAGGAGCGCCGCCGTCGCACCCACGCGCCAGTTCGAACCGGCGAACCCCGGTATCGCCGCCGCGAGGACGAGTCCGACGGCGGCGCCGGCAGCGACGCGGAGATCGAACGTCGCGAGCGCGAGCAGTCCGATCGCGGCGGCGATGGCGATCGCCCAGGCGGTCGTCGACGGCAGTCGCGGAGTCCGTGCGGGTCTCGGCTCCGCATCTATCGTAACGTCGGCGTCGCTCATCGCCGTCCCACCTCCCCGATGGCGTTGCGAAGCACCAGCCCGAGCGGCCGCTCGAGCGGCCAGTCGACGACCCGGGCGCCCTGTGCGCGGGCTCGAGCCAGCCGGCGCTTGCGATCGAGCGCCTCGAGACGGGTTGCGGTATCGTCGGCGTCGCCGTCCGCGCTCGCCGTCACGTCCGGCGAGACGACGCGGACGGCATAGCCCCGCGTTCGGAGCCCCGCGACGAGGTCGACCGGTTCGTCGTCGACGAACGAGGAGAACAGGTACACCTGCGCTTCGCCCGGCAGCGTCGTCGCGAGTTCGGCCGCGAGATCGTCCCCCGACGAGCGCTGGAAGTACTGGGGACCGTGTTCCAGGTCCCACACCTCGTCGAGCACGCGCGAAACCTCCTCGCGCGTCGCCGGATCCGTGCCCGGCTCGACGGCCTCGATGCGCTCCTCGGAAATCCCGACGACGCCGGTTGGATGTCCCTCGTCGACGAGCGCGTCGAACGTCCGCTCGGCAGCGTCCGCCGAGAGATCGACCGCGGGAATCTCGGCGGTCGTGGCCGCCCGGAGCTGACTCCGGCGCGCGTCGACGACGCAGACGACCCGCGTCGCCCGCTCGGCGCGGTACTCGACCGTCGAGAGCTCCCGCGTGGCGGCGTAGCGGCGCCAGTCGATCGCACCGACCGGGTCGCCCGGCTCGTAGTCGCGCACGGAGTAGAACTCGACCCCGCTGCCGCCCTCGTCGGTCGGCACCTCGCCCGCGTAGTCGTTGGTCGCGCTCCCGAGCGGGGCGTCGTCGACGGTCGGCGAACACCGGACGGTCTCGTCCCCCGCGACCGAGACGGTCCGGGTCTCGGTCACCGTCCCGGTCGCGTTCCGCGTCCGGACCGTCGCGTCGCCGAACGCGTGCTCGCCGCGCCGAACCACGACCTCGTACTCGAGCGTCGCGGCCTCGAGGGGCTCGAGGGTGACACACGCCCGCGGAGAGCCGGAGACGACGGACAGCCCCTCGGGGACGGCGTCGACGACCCGCAGATCGGTGATGGTCTCGCTCCCGTCGTTTTGGATCGCCGTCCGGACCGTCACGGTGTCGCCGGGGTCGGCTCGCAGGGTGCGGTTCCCGGTGTCGGCGCCGTCGTCGTCGCCGATTTCCTCGAGACCGGCGCGGCCGCCGTCAGCGGCAGCGACCGCGTCGTCGCCCTCGACCGCGAGCTCGCGCTGGAGCCGAACCATCGTCGGCTGGTGAGTCCCGAAGACGGCCGCAGCGGCGTACCACAGCGGCACCGTCGCCGCGACGATGAGCACCTGGCTCCCGACGACGAGGCCGATGCCCGCGATCGCCAGCGCCGCGGTGACTGCCCACTCGCCGCGATCGATTCGTTCGATAGTGCTCTCTGATGCGGTCATCGATCCGGGGCCACCTCCGTCGTCTCCGATTCGGTCGTCGTCGACGTCGGGGCACGTTCGCGGCGCACCTCGAGCGGCCGCGAGTCGTCGGCGATCGACTCGATCGCCGTCAGCGTCCGCCGGACGCGCCGATCGAACGCCCCGCCGGGATCGACTGCGGCCCGAAGCCGCTCCTCGACCGGCTGGCGGACGCCGTCGGCGAGGAACGCGGCCGCGATATCGTCGTCGGTCCACGTCCCCGATCGAACGGCCGCACGGGCCGCGCTCTGCTCGAGGCCGCGTTTCGCCCGCAGCGTTCGAACGGCACCGTCGGCGAGGCGCTCCCGAACTGTCCCGGTTGAGGTCCCGTCCTGACAGCGGTACCACTCGTCCGTCCCGTCCTCGAGGAGCCACGTCGTCTCGAGGGCGACGGGGCGTTCCGTTCGCGAGTGCCCCTGCTCCGGCGGCCGGTCGATATCCGCGTCCGAAAGCAGCGGCGATTCGCCCGCACTCGGGCCGGTGACCGTCGCCGCCCACCAGAGGGCGCCGAACGCGATGACGACGCCGATCGCCGGCAGGAGAACGGCGAGCGGGTAGAGCACGTTGGCTAGCAGTCCGTACGGAACGAAGCCGCCCAGCACGACCGAGGCGAACGCCAGCACGGTGCCGCCGGCGATCACCGCGACGGCGAGTCGGTCGCGATCGACCGCGGTGAGACGGCCGACCGCGCTGCGCCACAGACTCGTCGAGGATCGGCGGCTCATCGCGACGTCACCTCCTCGTCGGCGTCGTCAGCATCGTCGCCGTCAGCGTCGGCTACCGAAATCAGCTTTCTCGCCGACTCGCGGGCCTCGAGCACCCGTTCCGGGGACGGCTCTCGACGGCCGTACTCGACGTCGCGGACGATCGCGACGAGTCGGGCAACCAGGGTCGCCGGGAACCCGGACCGAAGCGCTCGTCTGGCGGCCTGCCCCGGCGTTAACGTCTCGCGGCGAGTCACCTCGAGACGATCGAGGAAGGCGTGCCACGCCGCACGGATCTCGGAGCGCGGGCCGCGCGGACCGAGCGGTTCGTCGGCCAGCGGCGGCGCGCCGCCGTCGTCGGAATCGGCGTCGTCCCCGTCACTATCTCCATCGTCGTCCCCGCCGAGCAAGTTTCGCAGCGACGAGCGACCGAGACTCGAGCCGCGGTTTCGGGACGATCCGAACAGCGACCCGATCGACAGCGAGCCGAAGGCGTGGCCGAACGACGAGAGTGACGAGCCGAGCGAGGGCGAGAGTGAGGGGAACCGTAGTCCACCGCCGAACGACGGACTCGGCAGCGAAAACCGTAGTCGCGGCATCGAGGGCAGCCGCGGCCCCTGTACGGTGAACAGGCCTGCTACCTTCGAGCCAAGCCGGAACGTGCCGTCGATCGCGCCGGCCAGTGCGGCGGCGACGCCCGACAGCACGTCTCCGAGGCCGACGACGAACCCGGACAGCCCGGCCCCCTTCCCGTCAGTCCGAGCGGCGACTCGGAGGTACGTCACGAGCGCGCCGATACCGAAGCCGGGCCCGAACACGACGATGGCCGCGAGTCGAAGGTAGAGGTCGCCGACGGTCGCCGTCGTCGTCTCCTCGCCGACCGACGCGGTGACGGTCGCCTCGTCGGCGATCGGGAGCCAGAGCCGCGTCCGTCCGTCGTCGCCTGTCATTGCCGTCCCGCCGCTCTCGAGCGTGACCGTCGCGTTCGGAATCGGCGTACCGTCGGCCGAGACCTGTACGGGTGCCGGCGAGCCGGGGAACAGTAACGGCGAGACGAACTCGACCTGCGGCTCGGCGACCTCGACGGTACGGTCGCCGGTCACCGGTTGGCGCTCGACGCGAAGGTCGGTCGGGCCGGCCTCGTCGGGAAGCGTGACGGTGGCGTAGCCGTCCTCGTCGGTCGTCGCGACCGATACACCGTCGACGAACACGGTCGCATCGGGGACCTCCGTCGAACCGACGGTGGCCGACACCTCGAATTCAGCGGTCGGTGCAGCGCCGTCGTGGGTCTCTATCGTCGCGTTCGTTTGGACGTCGACGGTCCGCGAGGCGTTATCGTCGGGGACGGAGACGGTCATCTCCTCGGCGTACGGAACGGTGGCATCGACGGATCCCCAATCTGTTTTTCCGACCGATTCGCCGTTGACTTCGACCTCCCGATCGCTGAACGTGCCGGTATCGGCGAGTTCGATCGTCACCTCGTTGCCGGGCTCGAGTTCGCCGCGGATCTCGATATCCGGCTCGAGGGCGCTGGGGGAGTCGACGGGGGTATCGTCGTCGACATCGGGCTCCTCGACCGAGAACGGGTCGTCGTCCGTGATCGAGTCCCACTCGCCGGCCGAAGACGTTCCGTTACTGCCGCCGCCGACCGATCCCGGTGGCTCGAGGCGCGGATCGGCCGCCGGGAGTGCGCTGGCGACCGCGAGCAGGCAGACGATGCAGCCGAGGACGACCAGTAGCTGGCGGGTCCCGCTCGCGCTCACGCCGATCCCTCCAGTTCCTGGTCGGCGGCGATCGTCTGCAGTCGCTCGAGTCGCCGTTCGACCGGCGGGTGCGTGCCGGTTCCCGCGGGAGCGGTCGCCGTCGCCGGCGTCGCTCCCTCGAGCCACGCCGTGACGGTCTCGCGGCGCTCGGTCGCCGACGTCGTGCTCGCTTCGTC
Source organism: Halopiger aswanensis (assembly GCF_003610195.1). Lineage (NCBI taxonomy): Archaea > Methanobacteriati > Methanobacteriota > Halobacteria > Halobacteriales > Natrialbaceae > Halopiger > Halopiger aswanensis. The sequence continues at coordinate 89,420 of NZ_RAPO01000006.1, forward strand.
CTCGAGGTCGGAGGCCGACCCGACCGCTCGGCCGGTGACGAGGTCGGTCGGGACGATACACAGCGCGCGCGTTTTCGCCGTGCGGAGGTCCGTGGCTGGCGGTTCGGTCGCCTCGGCGAGGGTCACCAGCGCGGTCGCGAGCGCGAGGGGCTTGCCCGTGATCCGCGCGGCGGCGTCGTCGGCGGCGAACTCCCGGGCGTGTGAGAGCGTCCGCGTGGCCCAGTCGGCGATCGTCGGGAAGACCCACAGCAGCGGCGCGACGAAGACGTAGGTCAGCGCGACCAGCGGAAGGAACCACTGCACCGCGACCCGGCCGCGGGTCGATAGCTGGCGCGGGTCGAACAGCGCCCGGCGAGCCAGCCGTGCCCAGTGGTACGCCTGGTCGGCGATTTCGACGAACAGCGTCGTGATCGTCATCAGCGTCACGTCCCGGTTGGCGATGTGGGCGATTTCGTGGGCGAGCACTGCCTCGAGTTCGTCCGCGTCGAGCGCGTCGACCAGCCCGGTCGTGACGACGATCGTCGCGTCGGTGAGCCGACCGACCGTGTAACAACTCGGCTCGTCGTCGGCGATGACGCGGACGCTCGGTTCGGGGACGTCGGCGGTCATCGCCAATCGGCGGACGGTACGGGCGACTTCGTGCTCCCCGTCGCCGGCGCGGGTGCCCGAGAGCACGCGACGGTAGCCGTAGTATACCTGCGCGAGGAGAAAGCCCGCGATCAACAGGCCGGCCGTCGGCCACGAGACCGGCAGTCGGAGGAAATCGAGCGGGGCAGTTCCGTGTTGGAGGAACACGACGGTTCCGGCGACTACTCCGGGCAGTAAGACCCCGTAGGCCCACAGCAGGACCAGGACGAACAGGGCGTTGATCGCGACGAGGGCGGCGAGGACGCCGCCAATTCGCAGACGGAGGCTCATGCGGGGAGGGCGTTATGGATACATCACGAGCACGACAGTAAAAGTCTTCCTGAAAAACAAATAGCTGCGACAGGTGCGCCGATTCGTCGCAGACGGAGACCGACTGACACATCGAGCGGGCGACCGTGAGTACCGAGGACGCACAACGAGAGCACGCGACACACAAGGCGAGCAGTGGGATCCGTCGGGCTTTTGGCCTCGCGTTCCCCAGATTGGACAACGACGAATGGCCCGGTACCACATCGAAACGTACGGTTGCACGTCCAATCGCGGCGAGAGCCGCGAGATCGAGCGACGGCTCCGCGATGCCGGCCACTACCGGGTCGACGGCCCCGAGGAGGCCGACGTCGCCATCCTCAACACCTGTACCGTCGTCGAGAAGACCGAGCGGAACATGCTCCGCCGCGCCGAGGAACTGGCCGACGAGACCGCGGATCTGTTCATCACCGGCTGCATGGCCCTCGCACAGGGCGAGGAGTTCCGCGCGGCCGACATCGACGGGCAGGTACTTCACTGGGACGAGGTCCCCCAGGCCGTCACGAACGGCGAGTGTCCGACGACGACGCCCGACGCCGAACCCATTCTGGACGGCGTCGTCGGCATCCTCCCGATCGCGCGGGGCTGCATGTCCAACTGTTCGTACTGCATCACGAAGGAGGCGACCGGCAAGATCGACTCGCCGCCGGTCGAGGAGAACGTCGAGAAGGCCCGCGCGCTGATCCACGCCGGCGCGAAGGAAATCCGGATCACGGGCCAGGACACCGGCGTCTACGGCTGGGACAAGGGCGAGCGCAAGCTCCACGAACTGCTCGAGCGCATCTGCGAGATCGAGGGCGACTTCCGCGTCCGCGTGGGGATGGCCAACCCGAAGGGCGTCCACGGCATCCGCGAGGAGTTAGCCGAGGTCTTCGCCGAACACGACGAACTCTACGACTTCCTGCACGCGCCCGTCCAGTCGGGCAGCGACGACGTGCTCGGCGACATGCGCCGCCAGCACCAGGTCGAGGAGTACGTCGAGGTCGTCGAAACGTTCGACGACCACCTCGATTACTGGACGCTCTCGACGGACTTCATCGTCGGTTTCCCGACCGAGACCGACCACGACCACGAGCAATCGATGGCCCTCCTGCGCGAGACCCGCCCGGAGAAGATCAACGTCACCCGCTTCTCGAAGCGCCCCGGCACCGACGCCGCCGACATGAAGGGGCTCGGTGGAACGGTCAAGAAGGAACGCTCCAAGGAGATGAGCGAACTCAAGCGCGAGATCGTCGCCGACGCCTACGAAGACATGGTCGGCGAACGTCGCGAGGACTGCCTCGTCGTCGAGGAGGGAACCGCCGACTCCGTGAAGTGTCGCGACTCCGCCTACCGCCAGATCATCGTTCAAAACGCGAGCGACCACGGCTTAGAGCCCGGCGACTTCGTCGACCTCGAGGTGACGGCCCACGAGACGATGTACGCGTTCGGCGAGCCGGTGTAGGCAAACGAAACGTCAAGCGAGGTTCTGGTTTCTCCCTGTTCTCCGTTCGTCCGGGTCAGACGTCGAAACCAGAGCTACTGCTGAACAGGCTGAGGCAGCAGTAATGAACCGCCGCGAGGACGGCGGTTCCCCGTCATAGCTTCATCTTGTGACCAGAGGCACTTAAAGAACGATCCGGATTAGAGCCGGTTACCGAGATGGCAGTAGCTCGAACGTAGATTCCTCGAGAACGACCGTCCTCTCGTCATAGCTCTACCTTGTGGCTAGAGACACTTAAAGCGGAGATGGGATCGGAGCAGATTTAGCGACCGATCCGTCGCTATCCCAGATAAGTGCACCCCGAGAACGGCGAGTCTCCGTCGTATCTTCACCTTATGACCAGAACCACTTAAAGAAACTCGAGCGTGGCTGCGGATCGAGTACGCTCGAACCCGAACGGGCGGATAGCTGCGACCCCCAGTCTCGCAACGACCCTGATTGGCCGCCGCTGGCGTGTGCACGTCGATAAACCGGCGGCAAACTGTTCGTTCCGAAAGGCATAATCGGCCGCTGGCCTGAGTACGGCCAATGAGTCACCAGCTTCCGGACGTGCAGGCGACGTCGCCCGACGTCACCGTCGGCCTGAGTCAAGTCGGCGTCACCGGCGTCGAAAAGCTCGTCAAGATCGCCCGCGAGGACAAGCGCCCGATCGTCCTCACCGCCGAGTTCGAGGTCTTCGTCGACCTCCCCGCCTGGCGCAAGGGCGCGGACATGAGCCGCAACATGGAGGTTATCGACGAAATCCTCGAGGACGCGACCCGCGAGGAAGCCTACCGCGTCGAGGAGGTCTGCGGCGACGCCGCCGAGCGGCTCCTCGAGAAACACGACTACACCTCGCGCGCGGAGGTCTCGATGGAGGCCGAGTTCATGCGCCGCGAGCAGACGCCCGCCAGCGACCGCGAGACCCAGCACACGGTCGATATCATCGCCGCCGCGACGGCGACCGAGGAGGGCACGCGCGAGGAGATCGGCGCCGAAGTGACGGGCATGACCGTCTGTCCCTGCTCGCAGGGGATGTCCGCCGCGCGCGCGAAGCAGACGCTCGAGGATCTGGGCGTCGACGAGGAGACGATCACGGAGTTCCTCGACGAAGTCCCGCAGCCGGGCCACTCCCAGCGCGGGCACGCGACGCTGACCGTCGAGGCGAACGGCGATCCGGACATCGACCTCAACGACATCATCGACGTCGCTCGCGACTCGATGAGCGCACGGATTTACAACCTCGCGAAGCGCCCCGACGAGGATCACATGACCTACGCGGCCCACGCGGACGCGAAGTTCGTCGAGGACTGCGTGCGCTCGATGGCCGAGGGCGTCGTCGACGAGTTCGACCACCTCGCGGACGACGCGGTCATCACGATGAAACAGTCCAACGACGAGTCGATCCACCAGCACAACGCCCACGCCGAGCGCGTCGTCGAGATGGAGACGCTGCGGAAAGAAGTCAACGGCGAAGGAAGTTAGCGTAGCTATTAAAAGGTCAGCGGCTCCGCTTCTTCCCACCGCGGGACGAACTCGTCGTGGACGCTCGCCGCGAACTCCGGATCCTTCAGATCGATCATCCCGAACGCCTCGCCCGACGAGAGCGGGTTCGGCACCTGAATACAGACCTCGACGTCGTCGATGAGGTTGAACGTCCCCGTTACGTCCTCGTTCGTCCGAACGTCGAAGTCGTCGCGAGCCTGGAGCGTCTCCCGGTACCGCCGGCCGACCCGTTCGGAGAGCGCCGGCACCATCTGTCGCGTCATCAGGACGTCGACCGACACCCCGCGGTCGAGCGCGTCCTCGAGTTGCGCGGTGACGTCCTCGCTTAGCGCCTGAACGTCCCGCCGCGGCGCCGGGTTCGCGACGACCATCACGATGTGGTCGTCCGCGGCCGCCAGTCGCTCGAGCAGGAGGTCCGTCGTTTCCTCGGGACCGACTGCGGCGGTCCAGAACTGGTCCTCGACCGGATCCGCGGCGTCGAGTTCGTCCGAAAGGTCGTCGACGATCGACTCGTACTGTTCGGCCTTCTCCTCGAGTTCGCGCTTCTTGTCGTCGAGGAGGCGATCGAGCGCGGTCGAGGGCTCGACGGCGACGTACTTCTTCGGCCGGCTCGCGGTCTGGCTCCGGACGAGGTTGTACTGTTCGATGCTGTTGAGGACGTCGTAGATCCGTCCCATCGGAACGTCGCTCGCCCGTGACAACTCCTTAGCGGTTGTCGGGCCCGTATTCAACAGCGCACGATACGCTCGCGCTTCGTACTCGGAGAGCCCGAGGTCCCGGAGACTGGCCATACCCGAAGCGATTCGCCGCCGAAATATAAACGCTATGGTGGTTTGAACTGGAAACGTTCGGACCGATTACGCGCGCAACTCAGTCGAGAACGGTTTGTACGCGCTCGCTCAACTGCTCTGGAGTTTCGGCGGGTTCGGAGACGTGGTCGCCGCGTTCGACGCGGGCCGTGCCCGCCTCGAGCGTCGCGTCCGACGCGTCGGGCACGACGACCTTCTCGTGGTCCGCCAGCCGGAGCGCCGCACGGTGGAGGTCCGAACCCGGCTCGGCCGCGACGCGGATGGCGAGCGGTCCCTCGAGCAGTCGCGAAGCTGCCGTCGCGTACCGCGCGATTTGGACGCCGAAGCGGTCACTTGCGCCGGCGAAGGCCTCGAGCGTCTCGCGGGCGTACTCGCGGTAGCGGTCGGCGTCCGCGTCGGTTTCGTCGGTTCCTTCCGTAAGTTCCGCGAGGTCGATCAGCGCGTCCGCGAACGCGACGTTGGCGTCCAGCGGTCGGAGCGGCCGGTCGAGCAGCCCAACCCCCTCTGCGGGACCGTCGACGAACGAATCCTCGTCGTGGAGGTGCTCGATCGTCGCGTCTGCGACCCGCTGGGCGTCCGCGAGGAACTCCGTGTCGAGCACGCTCGCGGCGGTCGTCAGCGCCTCGAGGGCGCGGGCCTGATTCGTCAGCAGCGGCGTCGGCGCGTCGGTCCCGTCCGCGGTGTGCTGATGCGCGACGACGCCGTCTGCCGCGAGCAGGTCCTCGCGCAGCGTGGCGAGCGCGCGCTCGGCGTAGCGACGGGCGCGTTCGTCGTCGGTGTAAGCGTAGTAGGTGAGCAGCCCGTCGATCGCGAGTGCGTTCGGCCCGGCGAAGACGCCGTCGTCGACCGGCGGTTCGTCCGCGGACGCTCGGTCGGTCGCGTCGAGGCTGTAGGCGTCGTCCTCGCCGGGGGCCTGGCTGTTGGCGAAGCCGTCGACGTCGCCGTTCCACAGCGTCGTCGTCAGGAAGTCGATCGTGCGCTCGGCGGGCTCGCGGTACTCGTTCTTGCCCGTCAGCAGGTAGGCGTTCGCGAACGCGCGCACGAGGCCGCCGTTGGAGTCCAATAGTTTCTCGCGCTGGACGCCGCCCCAGTCCCGATCGGTGGCGAAGCGGTAGAAGCCGCCGTCGTACTCGTCCAGCAGGTTTGCGCTGACCGCATCGAACGAGCGCAGCGCCATTTCGCGGTCGCGCTTGAGTGCGAACTCGAGAGCGTCGGGCAGCGGAAACTTCGGACTCTGGCCCCAGCCGCCGGCGACCTCGTCGTAGGTCTCGGTGAGCTGGCCGAGCATCGCGGCCTCGATGTCGTCGGTGAGCTCGCCGGCCGGCGGGTTGTCCTCCCGGAGCGGCCGGGGGACGCGCGCGGCGCCGCTGCCCTTGGTTTGCCACATCGTCCGGACGCTGTCGAGCACCTGGCGCATCCCGTCGGCGCCGAGGTAGCCCGCGCCCGTCAGGACGTTGCCGTCGGGTGCGAGGAAGACGGTCGAGGGGAAGCCGCCCATGTTGTACCGATCGCGCACGCGCGGGTAGCGATCGACGTCGACCCGGACGGGGACGAAGCTGTCGTTGATGTTCGCCGCGATCCGGGGCTCGGCGTAGGTTTCCGCGTCCATCTCGTGGCAGTGGTCGCACCACGTCGCGGTGAGCGAGAGCAAGACGGGGGTATCGGCCGCCGCGGCCTCGTCGAAGGCGTCCTGACCCCACTCGCGCCACTCGACGCGGGTTGCGTCGTCGTCCATACCGGGTGGTAGTGTGTCGCGGGCGTAAGGCCTTCGCTCGCGGCACGGCGGCGGTTCGAGCACCTGCTCGAGGGGCGCCGGTGGGCGACGGCCCGAATTCGTCTCCCGAAATTGAGAGTAAAGGGTTTTCACGCTTCGCCGGCTATATCGAGGCATGCTCCGGTGGATTCTGGCGTTGTTGCTCATCCCGTTCCTCGACGCCGTGTTGCTCGGGATTATCGTCACGCAGTTCAATGCGCTCACCTGGCCGCTGATGGTCCTGCTCGTCGTCCTGACGGGGCTGGTGGGCATGCTTCTGGTTCGCGCCGAAGGCCGGCGCACGATCGGGAAAATGCAACGCTCGCTGGCACAGGGGAAGCCGCCGACGAACGAACTACTCGACGGCGGGCTCCTGATCGCCGCCGGAGCGTTCCTGCTGACCCCCGGACTTGTGACGGACCTCCTCGGGTTTCTGCTCGCGGTGCCGCTAACTCGGGTTCCGATCCGCGCCCTGCTCAAGCGCTACGTGATCGTCCCCTACGCGGACAAGAAGACGGGCGGGTTCGCGAGCGGCGGCGTCTGGACCTTCGGGTTCCCGGACGACGGACGGGGCCAGGGGCCGGGAACTCCCGGCCAGGGCTCGCCCGGAAACGGACCCGGATCTGGACCCAGTACCGGCGGCTCGAGCGGCGCTGACGGCACCTACGACCTCGGAAGCGATTCCTACACCGTCAACACGGACGACCCCTCGAGCGGGGACGGCACCCGAATCGATATCGGGAGCGACGAGGGCGAGGAATCGGACGACGGCGACGGGTTCTCTCGGTAGCAGTTCCCATAGCAGGTCCGGAAAGAAACGCTTAAACATATGACCCGGCAACAAACGAGTGCAGACGCGGGCCGATAGCTCAATTAGGTTGAGCGCCACTCTGATAAGGTGGAGGTTCTCGGTTCAAATCCGAGTCGGCCCATATTCTTGCGGCGAACAAACCCGTGAGCCGCAGATATGGATCCGCGATGATTTGAACGAGAGGAGTCGCAGCCCGGGAAGCGAACGTAGTGAGCGACCCGGACCGCTTCGCGTTGTTCAAATCCGAGTCGACCCTGCTTCTCCAGCGAATTACGTCACACGCAGTAGCTTTCGGTGACGGTCTGCGTGGTCCCACGCTGATTCACGGCGCTCTGCATATCGTTTCCACTGGGACGAACTCGAGCGAGACGGGACACTGGCACCGATCGCGAGCAGTCAGAACTCGCGCAGGTCCTCGAGCACCGCTTCGGCGCTGCCGTCCGCGATAACCTCTCGAGCGCGCTCGAGGCCGTCCTCGAGGCTGTCGACGTCTTCGCGGGCGTACATGCGAAGCGCAGCGTTGAGGGCGATGGCGTCGGCGAAGTCGTCCTCGCGTTCGCCGGCCAGCACGTCCTCGGTGATGGTCGCCGAATCGGTGGCTACGTCGTCGACCTCGAGGTCCTCGTTTTCCATCTCCATGCCGTACTCGGCGGTCTCGATTTCGTAGTCCTCGAGGTCCTCGCCCGCGTTCCACTCAGCGACTTTCGTGTAGCCGGGCCGGATGTCGTCGTAGCCCTCCATCCCCTGGAAGAAGATGGCTCGCGAGTAGTCGAGTTGTTCGCTTTCCCGGATGAGGTCGGTCAGCTTCTTCGCGAACGCGAGGTGGTAGAACGACCCCAGGTGGACGTCGGCGTTCGCGGGGTTGGCGACGGTCTCGATCGTGTTGATGAACGTGCGCACGCCCATCTGATCGCGCCGGTCGTGCAGGGCGTGGACGGCGGGATTGAACGCGGGCTGGTAGTAGAAGCCGAAGCCGGTCTCATCAACCATGTCGGCGCTCGCTTCGGGTTCGAGCTCGGTCCGAACGCCGAGTTCCTCGAGGACGTGCTTGTACGCCGTTTCCTTCTGCGTGGGGACCCGGTCGCCCGAGTGGACGACGATCGGCGTTCCCGCGGCGGCGGCGACGATGCCCGCACCGACGCCGAGCAGGGCGGAGGTGTGCTTCCCGTCGTAGTTCGCACCGCAGTCGACCGGATCGGCGTCGGGTTCGGCGGTGACTACCGACTCCTCGCGCATGACGTCGGTGTAGGCCGCCAGCTCCTCGGCGTTGTTGCGCTTCCAGCGGTTCGCCAGCCAGAACGCGCCCAGCGTCGTCTCGTCCGGTTCGCCGGCGAAGATCCGCTGCAGTGCCTCCCGGGCCTGCTCGCGGGTCATGTCTTCGGCGGACTTCGGACCGGAGCCGACCACCTCGGTCATCAGCCGCTTGAGCGGCCACTCGCCGAACTCCTGCGTCGTTTGAGCCATGTACGCCGGTTCGGACGCGCGTTGCAAAAGGGTCCCGTTTCCGGCGACGTATCGGGCGTTCGACACGCCTACTGGATGAAACTGTAGAGAAGAGTACAGCCCGACAGCGACCGGTCAGTTCCGCGCCCAGTCCATGCCTTCCTCGAACGTGTTCGCCGTGTTCGTCTCGAGACCCGCCACGTCGCCGACCTGGCTCTCCAGCGCCATGTGCTTGATCCCGTCGGAGACCATCACCCACTTGGTGATGTCGTACTCGAGGCCGATGACCGCCGCTTCCTGAGCCTTCTCGAAGACGTCGGCGTTCAGCGCGGAATCCATCTTCAGCCACGAGAGATGGGCGTGAACGTTCGGTCGCGCGGCCAAGGTTTCGAATCGTTCGTTGACCTTCTCGTACTCGGATCGTTCGGAAGGCATCCCTTCGGGGAACTCGGCGATGAGCACGCCGTCTTCGACGTAGAGACTCCAATCGGATTGCGAACCGTCTCGATCGCGGTCGGATTTCGACATGAATAGCTCGTTTCGGTGGTGCACTCTTAACGGGCCTGGCCAACAGTGAACGCTGTTCCGGTAGAACCGGTCGTTGGGGTGCGCTATAGCCGCTCGGTGATCACCGCCGCGATCTGCACCCGCTCATTGATCTGCAACGCGGTCAGTACCTGTCCGATCGGTATCTTTTCGGGATCGCGGTGACATCGTCCTGCGATGACGGACGGCGGGCTTCCACTCGAGACGCTCGACCTATTCTTGCTCGGCATATTCGCGGTCGTCTCGCTGGGGCTGCTCGTCCCCGTCCACTACTCGCCGAGCGCCAGACTCGAGCGCCTCGAGCGAGATTACGGCCTCGACCGGTGGTCGGTCTGGATATGCTGCGTCGTTATCGTTTTCGCGATGACCGCCGTCGTCGCTGGCGGTCAGCCGTCGGAGGGTGTCAATCGGTTCCGCACCCGCCGTATCGCCGGTGCTGCGGCACCAGTCCTCACGACGGGCGTCTTGATGGTCGGACGGGCGATCGCTTCGATCCGCACTGCGAGGCGACTGGGTGACCTCGAGCGGACCCGTATCGGCGAACTACTACCCACAACCGCCAGTGGGACCGCCGATAACCGTGAACACGAGCAATCCGAAGCCGACGGTCGATCGCAGCTGGTTGCCCTCGAGGGAACGGCAGTTTCGACCGACGGTACCGTCGAAGCGCCGTTTACCGGAACCGAGGCACTGGTTTTCGAGAGCACGGTCTTCGAGCCCAAGGACGATTACGGCGACCCGGCCGCCGATGCTGTAGACGAGGACGACTGGCGGGCGGCGGGACTATTCGCTGAGCACGTCCCGTTCGCGATCGACGACGGTACGGGTCGCGTTCGCGTCGAACCGGCGGATGCGACGTTCGAACTCCGTCGGGTGGAGACCATCGAGGTCGCCGGCGACGAGCAAGCGCCGGAGCGGATCGAATCGCTCTTTCTAGAGACGCAAGCGCTGAACGGCACGACCCGCTCCCGCCGCTACGAGGAAGACGCCCTCGTTCCGGGTGCGCAGGTGGCGGTCGTCGGTCACCTCGAGGACGGCGTCGTCTCCAGTAGCGCGGGCAGTTCGAGCCGCTGGCGGTCGGCTCCGTTTCTCGTGGGCACACCGTCGCTGCCGGCGCTCGAGGACGAGTACCGATATCGAGTTGGGGGTGGCGTGCTCGGTCTTTGTATGAGTGCCGTAGGTCTCCTGATGCTGCTCTACGGCTTCAAAATCCTGTAATCTCGATCAACAGCAGGGATCGGTTCGCTCCGCCGCAGGAGGACCGGACCCATCGTCCCCGAAGAACCGCTGAAGGTTTTCGGGAACGCGGTAGGGTTCTCGAGGTGCCGAGCGCGCCCGATCGCGCGGCGACAGCGCGGCCCGCAGCAGCGCCTCGAGGAGCAGGTCCGGCGGCGCCTGCGCGTGCTGCTCGCCGCGATAGGTCCAGGTTCGGCAGTTGATTCCGGCCTCGGCGGAACAAAGGTCACCACAGGTTTCGCACGAACTCTCGTCGAACGCCGGTTGGACGTCGCGTCCGTCGATCCGAACGGTCGGGGAACTTTCCAGCCGGGTTCGGCGCGCAGCGACTTCGCTCGTCACGTGGACGTTTCTGACGACGACTTCGACGTCGAGGACGTCGAAGATCGGCTCGAGTCGCTCGAGGGCCTCGTGCAGCGACGCTTCGGTGCCGCGACAGCGATCGCACCGGTCTCGATCGAGGAACAGGAAGTCGACCAGCAGCGTTCGCCGCGGATACGAGTCGGCCGGGCGGTCTTCGACGGTAACTGTCGGACGAGCGTCGGTGTCGGTATCGGTGTTTGTCGGCATCTCGATTCACGCTACGCGCCTCGAGGCCATATATTAGACAGTACCGTGACAGAAAGGTGGTTTCAGCGGTGAAACCTACCAATAGCCGTATCTCCGCGTCGCGCGTATCGTCGACTCATGACCGATTCGGACTGGCAAGCGATCTGGCACTCGCTCCACAGCCTGCTCGGTGCGAAATGGACGAGCCACGTGCTCCGACTGCTGACTGACGGAGACCACGGATTCAACGACATGAAAGCCGAACTCGACGGAATTACTGCGACGATGCTTTCGCGTCGGCTCAGCGAACTCGAGTGTCACGGATTGGTCGACCGATCCGTCGAAGCGACCACTCCGCCGACGACGCAGTACCGGCTGACTGACCGCGGGGTAGCGGTCGCTGAGCGCCTGCGGGCGCTCGAGGACGTCGTTCAGGTAGCGACGTGCGAAAAGGGCGAGAATGATTGTAACGACACGACGGATTGTCAGATCACCGATGACGAGCTGTGTGTGACGGGGATTTCGGCGAGCGAGTGAACGGCCCAGCGCTACTGAGTGATAGCTGCGTCCGATGACCGATTACTCGAGCGCCTCGGCGACGGCCTCGATCGGCGTCGGCGGCTTCTCGTCGGCGCCGGGTCGCCCCTCGAGTTGGGTGCGACAGGAGGCGCCGGGCGCGACGACCCGGTCGCCGTCGCTCTCGTCGACCTGCTCGTAGAGGATGTCGGCGATCGCGTCGCTCATCGAGGCGTGTTCGGCCTCGTACCCGAACGAGCCGGCCATCCCGCAGCAGCCGGAGTCGAGCGGGTCGACGGCGTAGCCCGCGCGGCGGAGGACGCCGACCGCGTGGTGGTCCTTCGCCGTCGACTTCTGGTGGCAGTGGCCGTGGTAGGTCAGCGTCTCCGCGGGCGCGTCGAACTCGATTTCCTCGTCCAGCCGGAAGCTGTCGAGGTACTCGCAGACTCCGTGGGTTCCGCTCGCGAGGGTTTCGGCGGCCTCGTCGTCGAGCAGGTCGAGGTAGTCGGACTGGAACATGACCGCGTCCGAGGGCTCGATGACGACGACGTCCCAGCCGTCGGCGACCCGCGGCGCGAGCGCCTCGACGTTCTCGACGGCGGTCTCGCGGGCCTGCTCGAGGAAGCCCTTCGAGAACGCCGGACGGCCGGTATCGCACAGGTCCGGATCGTCGGGAACGGCGACGTGGACGCCGGCGGCCTCGAGCACTCGGACCGCCGCCTTGCCGGCCTCGGGGTAGCTGTAGTTGGTGTACGTGTCGGGGTAGAGGATCGCCTTGCGGTCGGCTTCCCCTTCGGAAACCCGAGACCCACCGCGGTGCTCGAACCAATCACGGAACGTCGTCGACCGGAACTCGGGCAGCGGGCGATCCGAATCGATCCCGATAGTCGCCTCGAGGAGTTTGCGCGCGCCCGGAACCTTCGAGGCGACGTTCGAGAGCGGCGCGAATCGACTCCCCAGTTTCGAGAGCGTCGCGACGTTGGCGAAGAGCCGATCCCGGAGCGTCGCGCCGTTGCGCCGGTGGTACTCGTGGGTGACTTCGGCCTTGAGCTTCGCCATATCGACCTCGCTCGGGCAGTCGATCGAACACCCTTTGCAGCCGATACAGAGCCCCATCACTTCCTCGACGAACTCGTCGCTGAAGGCTTCCTCGGGCTCTAAGTTGCCGCTCATCGCCTGCCGGAGCGCGTTTGCGCGGCCGCGCGTGGCGGTGATCTCCTCCCGGCTCGCCCGGTAGGTCGGGCACATCACGCCCCCCGTCGTGGACTGCTGGCCGCGACAGCCCCCGCAGCCGTGACAGAGCTCGACCATGCCCTGCATGCCGTTGTCGTTGTCCCACTCGAGTTCGGGCTCGAAGCCGGCCTCGAACTCGTAGTCGGGGTCGAACCGCAGGTGCTCGCGCAGGTCGGTCGGATTCTCCTCGCGGAAGACGACCTGGCCGGGATTCAGGATCCAGTCGGGGTCGAAGGCCGTCTTGAGGTCCTGGAAGGTTTGCCAGAGTTCCTCGCGGTAGAGCTTGCGATTCCACTGGGTTCGGGCGCGGCCGTCGCCGTGCTCGCCCGAGACGCTGCCGCCCAGTTCGACCACGAGGTCGGTCACATCGTCCGCGATTCCGTGCAGTTGCTCGAGGCCCACGTCGGTCTTCGTGTTCACGAGCGGCCGGACGTGGAGCACGCCGGGGCCGGCGTGAGCGTAGAAGCTGGCGTAGGTGTCGTGGTTCTCGAGGATCGCCTCGAATCCCTCGACGAACTCCGGCAGTTTGGCGGGCGGCACGGCGGTGTCCTCGATGAAGCTGATGTGCTTCTCGTCGGTCGTCCGCGAGAGCAGAATCGGGAGGCCGGACTTGCGGAGCTTCCAGAGCTTCGCGCGCTCTTCCTCGTCGTAGGCCTCGAGGGCGTCGATCGCGAGCGTTGCGGCGTCGGTCCGCGGTGCGTCGTCGGCCGGCTCGCCCTCAGCACTGGCGTCCGGACAGCGGTCCGCGAGCAGCCCGGCGACCTGCTCGCGACCGTGATCGACGTCCTCGGCGTAGAACTCCACGAGCAGGACGGCGTTGGTGCCGTCGGGCAGAATCTCGGTGACTGGGCCGAACTCCGCGGTTCCCCGCGCGAGGTCGATCAGCACGTCGTCCAATACCTCGACCGCCGCGGGATCGTGCTCGAGGATCGGCTCGACGTCTTCCATCGCCTCGTGGAGGTCCCGGTAACAGAGCAGTGAGACGGCCTTCGTCTCGGGCACCGGTTCGAGGGAGACGGTGACCTCGGTGACGATGGCCAGCGTGCCCTCGCTGCCGGCCAGCAGGCGCGCGAGGTTGACGGTGCCGGGCTCGCCAGTCTCCTCTCCTCCTGGAAGCTCCTCGCCTCGAGCCTCCGCGACGAGTCGATCGAGGTTGTACCCTGACACGTTCCGCTTGAGATCGGGATACGTTTCCTCGATCAGCTCGGCCTCCTCCTCGAGGATTCGGTTCACCTCGGCGTAGATCCGCCCCTCGAGGTCGCCGTCGGGATCGGCGCGGTCCTCGATTTCCTCGAGCGTGACCTCGCCGAACTCGGTGACGGTGCCGTCGGCGAGGACGACCTCCGCGGACTCGATGTAGGCGTCGGTCTTGCCGTACTTCAAGGAGTGCGAACCCGTCGAGTTGTTCCCGATGGCGCCGCCGATGGCGCTTTTGTCTCCCCACGCGGGATCGGGCGCGAACTTGAGGTCGTGGGGGGAAAGCGCCTCGTTTAACGTCCCGAGGATCGTCCCGGGCTGGACCGTCGCCGTCCGCCCGTCGGGGTCGATCTCGAGAATCTCGTTCATGTGGCGGGTGAAATCGAGCACGACGGCCCGGTTGACCGTCTGGCCCGCGAGGCTCGTTCCGCCGCCCCGCGGGAGCACCGGAATCCGTCGCTCGGCGCAGTATTCGAGGATGCCGGCGACGTCGCCCGTCGACTCGGGGAAGGCGACGGCGATCGGCGTCACTTCGTAGGCGCTCGCGTCGGTCGCGTACAGTTGGCGCGAGTAGGAGTCGGCCCGTACCTCGCAGTCGACGAGCCGTTCCAGGTCGTCGACCAGCGCCGGGCGATCGACGTCGTCGCTCCGGTAATCGTAGTTCGCTCGCCGATCGGCGGCGGGATCGACGCTCGGCTCCAGCGACATACCCGCCCCTTGGGTGCGGAGCGTAAAAGCATCGGCCCTCTCGGGCTCGAGCAACGGGCGAGGGCAGGGGTAGCGGCGACCGACGGGGGAATCGGTCGCCGGTGAACGCCGGTAGGCAACGCCTGCACGAGGATGCCCCCGACAGATACCATGTGTGACTTCGGGGTGCCGTCCGCTGGTGCGGACGGTGATAGCCGTTACCATGCAGCAGAACACAAGCGGTGTGCCTAACAGGTTGGGTGAGGCGGGGATCGCCGCCGTACGGACCGGCCGAGTAGTGTCGAACGATCGGTCCGACTGACCACAATCCCTATGCTGCCAGTTGGAGACGACGACGTATGCTCGATTTCGTCGACCTCGAGGCCGACCTCGACGAGGAGGAGCGGCTGATCCGGGATACCGCCAGGGAGTTCGTCACGGAGCAGATCAAGCCGGACATCGGCGATCACTTCGAAGCCGGAACCTTTCCGACCGAACTCATCCCCGAGATGGGCGAGCTCGGTTTCTACGCGCCCAACCTCGAGGGGTACGGCTCGCCGAACGTCTCCGAGACGGCCTACGGGCTCTTGATGCAGGAACTCGAGGCGGGCGACTCGGGGCTGCGCTCGATGGCCTCCGTCCAGGGGGCGCTCGTGATGTACCCGATCCACGCCTACGGCAGCGAGGCCCAGAAGGAGCGGTGGCTCCCCGCGCTCGGCGAGGGCGAAGCCGTCGGCTGCTTCGGCCTGACCGAACCCGAACACGGCTCGAACCCCGCCGGCATGGAAACGAACGCTGAGCGCGACGGCTCGGGCTACGTCCTCAACGGCTCGAAGACCTGGATCACGAACGCGCCGATCGCCGATCTGGCCGTCGTCTGGGCGCGGGACCGCTCGAGCGACGACGAACCAGTCCGCGGGTTCCTCGTCGAAACCGATCGCGACGGCGTTACCACGAACGAGATCGACGAGAAGCTCTCGATGCGAGCCTCGATTACGGGCGAGATCGGCCTCCGCGACGTCTTCGTTCCCGAGGAAAACGTCCTGCCGGGCGTTTCGGGGATGAAGGGGCCGCTGTCCTGTCTCACGCAGGCCCGGTACGGCATCGCCTGGGGCGCCGTCGGCGCCGCCCGCGACTGCTTCGAGCAAGCCCGGGAGTACGCCCTCGAGCGCGAGCAGTTCGGCGGGCCGATCGGCCGATTCCAGTTACAGCAGGAAAAGCTCGCGGAGATGGCGACCCAGATCACGCTCGCGCAGTTGCTCGCCTACCGGCTCGCCGACCTCAAGGAGCGGGGCGACCTGCGACCCCAGCACGTCTCGATGGCCAAGCGCAACAACGTCCGCACGGCTCGCGAGCAGTCGAAGGTCGCCCGCGAGATGCTCGGCGGCAACGGCATTACGACCGATTACTCGCCGATGCGCCACATGGCGAACATGGAGACGGTCTACACCTACGAGGGGACCCACGATATCCACACGCTGATCCTCGGGGAGGAACTGACGGGGATTCAGGCGTTCGAGTGACGCTGCCACTCTGGCGGCGCTGACGCCGTCGTCCGGCCCCGTCTCGCCGATTTAGATACTCGTGATCCGCTCGTGGCGGTCGTCGATCGCCTGCGCGTCCTCGGGGAGCAAGGCGACCACGAGGAAGTCGGTGTGCTCCTCGAAGTACTCGACCAGCGCGGCGATGCGCTCCGAGTCGATCGCCTCGAGCGAGTCGAGCAGCATGAACGGGACTTCCTCGTAGACCTCGTGGACGAGGTAGCCCGCGAGCGCGAAGATCAGCCCCGTCACTTCGCGTTCGCTCTCGCTCAAGTGGTTGATCGTGTCCTCGTAGGTGCTGCCCTCCTCGGTGCTGCGGACGATGTGGAGGTCGAAGGCCGTCTGTTCGACCTTCCGCCGGCCCTCGCGGACCGTCTGGCCGACGCGTTCGATCCAGATCCGGTCGATGTTCTCGTACTCGAGAATCTCGAGGACGGTGTCCATGTGCTCGTTAAACGACTCGACGGCCTCGCGCTCGATCCGGTCGATCCGGGT